>QEUZ01000062.1 GCA_003577355.1 Chloroflexota bacterium
GACGGTCACTGTTGCAGCGATCTTCAGCGGGCCGTTCCCGAACCCATCGGTGTCCACCACATCCTCACCGTAGTAGACCCCGTCGGGGATCGCCGCAATCTCAGCCCGCGCGCGCCGTTCGGTGTAGGCCAACAGCTCCGGGATGAGGGCGCGCAACCCATCGACGCCATAGCGTTCGGCCAGTTCGCACAACCTGCGCCGGCCGGTGTCGTTCGCGGCGAACTGCGCGTTGACATCGCCAATGGTCTTATCCGGCGTGCGGATGTTGGCGCGCAACAGTTGCTCGACGACCCCGCCATGCCAATCCCGCGCGACATCGATCTTGATCGGCGGAATACGCACCCCTTCCTGGTAGTTGTCGGTGGCGCGGGAGTTCATCCCCGTCTGCCCACCGCCGATATCGAGGTGGTGGGCCAGCGAGCCGGAGAACCCAATCAGCTCATCACCGAAAAAGATCGGCGTGAACAGGATAATGTCGTTCAGATGATGTCCGCCGGAGAACGGGTCGTTCAGCAAGAGCGCTTCGCCCGGCTGGATCTCGTCCAACGGATAGATACGGGCGCAAGCTTGGAAACATTCCCCCAGCGCCGCCAGCATCATCGGGATCATTTCCGCCTGGGCGATGACGTTGCCGTGCCGGTCGAGCAGCGCTGCCGAGCAGTCACGCGCCTCGCGCACCACCGTCGAGTAGGCCGCCCGCACCAGGTTGATGCCCATCTCCTGCGCCGCAGCTGCCAGGGCCTTACCAAAGATCGCCAAGGTAGCGCCATCCGTGGTGTGTGCCGGCATACCTACCCCTCCTTCCCTTCCGTCGCTGTGTCGCCCGCCAGAACCGGGTACGTGAACCGTGGCGCGACCGCAGCCAGCGCGCGAGCGACGCCGAGCAGCCGTTCATCGCGCCAGCGTGCCCCAACCACCTGGACCCCCACCGGCAAACCATCGGAAGCGCGCCCAACCGGCAGGACGACAACCGGATGCCCTGTCAGGTTCCATGGCCGGCAGTACTCCGGCAAGAGCGCATACTCCTGCTCGACCCCATCGACCAGCATCGGCGTCCCGCGCGGGCAGTGCCGAATTGCCGTCGTCATCATCACCGGGGCCAGGAAGGCGTGGCGTTCGCGCAAGAACGTGTCCCACTGGTGCTGAATGCTGGCGCGGGCTTCCAGGGTGTAGGCCAGGCTCTCCAGCGTCGCCTCCGCGCGCAACGCCTCGCGCAAGGTATGCCGCGCCACCAGCTGCCGTTGCCAGTCGAGCTCGTCCGGGAACGCTTCTTCGATTGTCGCACCGGCTGCCGCTACGCCGGCAACAAAGCGCTCGATGACTGCTCGCACATCACTGGCAAGCGGCAAGCCGGGAAACGCGCCTGCCCAGGCCAGCCGCAGCCCTTCGATCGGCAGCGAGGGGGTCTCGCCCACAGGGAACGGCCACGGGCCAGGATCAGCATCCCCCGGCCCAGCGATCACCCGCAGGCCAAGCTCCAGGTCGTCGACAGTCCGTGCCAGCGGTCCGATCGCGTTCATGAACCAGGCGTCACGAAACGACCCCAGCTGGCCTGGCAAATGGCCGTGGTTCGAGACGCGCCCCTCGGTCGGCTTCAGCCCGAACACCCCGCAGCAGTGCGCCGGAATACGGATCGAGCCGCCAATATCGCTCCCGATTTCCAGCGGGGTCATCCCGGCAGCCACCGCCGCGGCCGCCCCACCGCTCGAGCCGCCCGGCGAGCGGGTCACATCCCACGGGTTATTGCTGCAGCCGAAAACCGGGTTATCGCTCTGGACATCGCCAAGCAACGGCGCCACGTTGCTGCGCCCAAGAAACACAGCGCCCGCCGCGCGCAACTTCGCCACGACCACGCTATCCTGCTCCGGCACGTACTGCGCCAGCTCCGGCGACCCCACCGTTGTCCGCATGCCGGCGACCTCATGGCAATCCTTCAAGGTGAGCGGCACGCCGTGTAGCGCCCCCAGCGCTGCACCCCTTGCGAGCTGCCTGTCGCGCTGGCGCGCCGCAGCGAGCGCCCCCTCGGCATCGAGCGAAACGACGGCGTTCAGGCGCGGGTTCTCACGCGCGATGCAGTCCAGGTGCGCTGTCACCACTTCTACAGATGACACCCGCCGCTCGCGGATCATCCGCGCAAGCGCGGTGGCCGGCTGGCTGATGAGTTCGTGCGCCATAGCAGAGCCTATCGACAGACGAAACCTGCTCCGGCGGAGCAGGGTATCCGAACACGTCCCGCCGCGCCACGCGCATGTACCGCGTCAGTCACACCAGGGAACAGGCGACTGAGTACGAGCGGACCGGGGCACGGCGACCCGCTGGTGGCCGCACAACAGCACGAACACCCGGCACTGCCAGCGAAGACACTCGGCGTTCCTACTCGCCGCCGGACGACATCCGAGCCTTCCGTATCCGGCGTCTAGCGCGGCCAGAGGAGCTCGCCGTCCTCAGTTTCGACGATGATCGCATCAACGGGGCAGGACATCGCGGCTTCGAGGATCGTCGCTTCGTCGGCGCCGGCAGGGTCCAGCACCTCGGCGATACGGTTGGCATTCAGCCGGAACACCGTGGGGGCACGCACAGCGCATGTTTCCGCGCCAATGCACCGCCCCCAGTCGACTTCGATTCGCAAGCGGCGGCCTTCACTCATTGCGGGCCGCTCCGCGCATCCATTGCCCGGCCGATTGCGGCCAGCGCGGCGTTGCCAACATACGCTTCCAGCTCAGCCAGCGCATCGAGCGCCATGTCGTCACCCTGTTCAGCACGTTCAAAATACGCTTGCAGGTCCCACATCGCGACCAACGGTTGATCCGGGTCGAGCAGCACGAGCGTCGCTCGTTTCGGCAATTCTAGCGTCACGCCGGATGGGCGCACCTGGCCGAGTAGCAGGTACAGGTCGCGCAAGCGTTGCTGACCGGCGTCTGTCGCATCATCACCCGGACCGATACTGCGCAGTTGTCGCCCAGCCGGCAGCAGCATCGTGCGCTGCAGCCGCTCCTCCCAGCGATCGAGCTGCGGCCGTGCCAGAATGCCGATCACACCGTCGCGCTGCATCGACTCTAACAGCGCCATCCTCCGGCGCGCCAGCACCGACACAGCATAGGCCGCGCGCCACAACGCCAGGATGCTCACAACCAGCACTGGCGTCAACAGCGCCAGCATCGCGGTACGCCACAGTCCCGACAATCCCGCAGCGATCAGGTAGATCAGCGTCGCCCCAACCAGCGCACCAGCCAGCGCGAGGCCGTAGGCCACGCGCGCCAGCCGGCCACCTGCCTCAACCCGCAGCTCCAACGGGGTGAGTACTGGCGCCTGTGGCTCCGCGTTCACTGCAGCGCCTTTGGGTCGAGTGTGGCGACGGTCCCCGCCTGGACATCATCCCAAGTTGGGCGGCGCAACTCGATCAGCGGGCCGAGGCGCGCGAACTGGCTGCCGGCCAGGCGCAGGATCGGGTCGAGCAACGCCGGGTCGATGCGCCCGTTGCGCCAGACATCGGTCGCGACGTGCACCCGCAGCACCTTGCCGAGCACCAGCCAGCAATTGCCGATGGGGACCACCGAGTGCAGGGTCGCCTCGAATGACACCGGCGCCTCCCCCACCCGTGGCGGCCGCACGACATCGCAGGCTACCTTGCTGAGGTTCGCCCACTGGAACTCATCCTCGTCAGCGGGGAAGTTTGCGGCGGTGAGGTTTAGGCGCTCCAACAGGTCGATACCAGCGATGTTCACAACAAACTCGCCGGTGGCTTCGACGTTATTCAGGCTGTCCTTGCGGCCGACCGACACAAACCCGATGACCGCCGGGTCGGTAGAGAAGATGGTGGTATAGGAATGCGGTGCGACGTTCGCGACCCCATTGGCGGCAAGCGTCGAGACCCAGGCGACCGGGCGCGGCGCAATGGCGGCGTTCATCAGGTGGTACATCGCCCCCGCGCCGATTGCGACCGGGTCAAGCGTCACTCGTTCGCGTGGGTCTGGAACTGTGTCTGGCATGGCAGCATACCTCCGCTCCAATCAGCGCGATCATGCCACAGCCATGTCGTGCGATACTGACCCCACCATACACCTTGGGACCATCGACTCACCTGCTACAGGGAAGGAGAGACCATGCTCCAGCGCGTCCACTCCGGTCGGCTTCTGCGCGTGCTAACGCTTCTCGGGATGCTCATCGTCGGTTTCGGCGCAGGTGCAGGGTACATGGCCTACGCCTCGACCACCGGCGACACGTACTACGCCTGCATCACGTCCAAAGGCGATATCTACCGCGTGCGCAAGAACGCATCGTGGAATTGTCTCAATGGCGACACCAAGATCTCCTGGAACCAGAAGGGGCAACCAGGCCCAGTTGGCCCTACCGGCCCACAGGGGCCGCCAGGCGCGCAAGGGCCACAAGGCGAGGCTGCCCCGTTCCGGCTCATCTGCCCAGGGTGCGACTTCTCCGGTGAGGATGATCTCTGGGAAGAGCTTCCCGACCTCACGAATGCATACCTGCAATTCGCGGATCTATCCGACGCTGGTCTTTCAGAACTCGACTTCACCAACGCCGACATGAAGGGCGCGAACCTGGCTGAGGCACGCCTCAATGGCACGAACTTGACCAACGTGCACCTGGGTTTCGCCGACCTGTCGTACGCCTCGTTGACCAATGCGATCCTCGAAGACGCATTCATGGTCAACACAAAGTTCATTGAAGCGGATCTCACCGATGCCGTGGGGATCCCCTTCAATGTGTCGGGCGCCGACTGGGACAATACAACGTGCCCAGACGGCACAAACAGCGATACCAACGGCGACGACTCCTGCGAGGGGCACTTTCTACCACTGCCGTAATGGCCTGCCGGGTGCTTGCCGCGCGCGACGGAGTAGGGTACAAGAAGGGGCCGGAGAGCCTGACTCCGGCCCACGTCAACCAGCCCACTGAGGAACCGCCGTGACCGCTCCGCCGCCGTGTCACACACGGGTCGCTCAACAACCAGCGTCGCCAGGTTCGGTCGGGGTCACCCGCACCGAGTACATTGACTTACCCGAGCCGCTCGCGCTGGAGTGCGGCCGCTCGCTCCACCCGATCCGTATCGCCTACGAAACGTATGGCACGCTCAGCCCCAGGCGCGACAACGTCATCCTCGTCTGTCACGCCCTTTCGGGCGATGCCCACGCCGCTGGCTACAGCAGCGAACCAGACGCACCCAGCGCCCGCGACGGGTTCGGGGCCGAAGACCAGGGCATCGCGCCACGCGGCGGCCTGGGCTGGTGGGACGGCATGATCGGCCCCGGCAAGGCCTTCGACACGGACCGCTATTTCGTCGTCTGCACGAACGTCATTGGCGGTTGCCGCGGCTCGACCGGCCCCGCAAGCATCAACCCCGCCACGCAGCGGCCATATGGGAGCAGCTTCCCAGTCGTCACCGTCAACGACATGGTGCGGGCGCAGCAGTTGGCCTTGCACCAGCTCGGCATCGAGCGCCTGCTGGCGGTGACCGGCGGCTCGCTGGGCGGCATGCAGGCGCTAGAATGGACAATCGCCTTCCCCGAACGGGTGGCAAGCTGCATCAGCATCGCCAGCACGGCCCGGCTCGGTAGCCAGGGCCTGGCCTGGAACGCCATCGCTCGCAACGCGATCACCGCCGACCCTAATTGGCAGGGCGGCGACTACTACGGCAGCGGGCGCGCGCCACAGGCCGGGATCGCCGTCGCGCGCCAGCTCGGCCACGTCACCTACCTTTCCGCCGAAGCAATGCGCCAGAAGTTCGACCGCCGCCTGCAGGAGCGCAGCAGCTACTCCTACACGCTCGATGCAGCCGATTTTGCGGTGGAAAGCTACCTGCGCTACCAGGGCCGCCAATTCGCTGCGCGTTTCGACGCCAATACCTACTTGCATCTCTCGCGTGCGCTGACCTACTTCGACCTCGCCCACAGCTACGGGGGCAGCCTGGAACGGGCCTTCGCAAACACCCGCGCGCGTTACCTGCTGATCACTTTCTCCTCCGACTGGCTCTACCCACCCAGCGACTCGCAGGAGATCGAAGCCGCGCTGCGCGCGAACAACAAGCCGGTCGAACACCACACGCTGCAAACCAGCTACGGCCACGACTCCTTCTTGCTTGAGGAAGCCCGCCAGACCCCCTTGATTGTGGAGTTCCTCGAACGGGTGTATGCCGAGGTGCAAGCGCGAGCCGAGTGGAGTGACCAGTGACCAGTGACCAGTGACGAGTGAACAGTGACCAGTGGTGCGATCGTCCTTGTCTGGTGCGCGCTTCTCTGCTGCAACGAGCGACCCTGACCCGACAGTGGGCAGTGGTTGGAACACTGGGCCGTCGGTGGATGCTACGGAGCAACCACATCCGTCCGGGCGAGTTCAGGCAAGTTCCGGCAAGTCCTCCCCGTGGAAGCGGGCCCGGGCGGCTTCCGAGAGGACGGCTCCGTCTGGCCCGAGAGCGACGATGTTGCCGAAACCCATGCGGTCGGGGTCCAGCTCGGCGGCGCGTTGGGCGCGGGCGCGGCGTTCATCCGCCTCCGGCCCGAGGTCCAGCCAGAGATGCGATTGCCATTGCGCATAGGCCCGCAGCACGGCGAAATACGTCGCCCGCCGCTGGGCATAGCCTTCGACCGCGTGCTGCAAATCCGGCTCGTGCACGAGCCAGTCGCGTAGCTCTTGTGCGTCACGGAAGGCGATAGACAGCCCGTTGCCGAGGCTTGGGTCGTTTGCACCGGCGGCGTCGCCGATCAGCGCCAGCCGCTCGCCATACAAGCGGTCGGACCAGATGTCGATGCCGGGGAAGAACGCCAGCGGCCCGGCGGGATTAGGCGCACCGAGCATGCCCTCCGGGTAGGCCGCTGCACAGGCCTGGATGAACGCCTGCTCGTGGCCGTTGCCGCGGATCGCAATCGGCACTGGGTCGAGCGCGATGTAGTAGGTCCGTGCCCGGCCATTGCCCTGAGGGAAGATGATCGAGTACGCGCCGGACATGAAGCCGAAATGCGAGCGGTCGTCGGCCGCTTCGACGTTCTCCAGCAGGCAGCCGCCGATCTGATGATGCAGTGGGTCGCGGATTGTCTGAGCGCCGATCCAGCCGCGTGCGGCCGATTGGCGCCCGTCGGCGCCCACGACGAGGTTTGCGCGCACTGCCTGCTCGCCGTCCGCCAGGGCAACCGTCAGCTCCGGTTCCCGTCCCAGGCGCACGCTGGTTACTCTGGCTGGGCGCAGCACCTGCACGCCACGCGCCGCTGCGTGGTCCAGCAGCGCTTGCTGCAGGTTTGGGTGGTAGACCGACCACTCCCCCGGCCAACCGGGGCGGTCGTCATCCCAACGGAAGTCGAACACCGGCTGCCGGCCGGCGTACACCTGCCAGATCATCAGCTCGCGCGCCCCGGCGGCCAGCAGGGCCGGACGCAGGCCGAGCGCATCGGCGGCCTTCACCCCCCACGGGTGCAGGCCTTCACCGCGTACCCGGTCGCGGAAGCGTGGCTCGCGCTCGATCAGCACCACGCCGAAGCCAGCGTCAGCCAGCCCAGCGGCCAGTGCAGACCCCGCCACCCCGCCACCGACGATGGCCACATCAGTGCGACGCTCTACCGCCATCGAGAGAACCCGTCCACTCACTCAACGTCACTGGCACAGTTGCAACGTCCATGCGCAGTCACGACACTCGCGTGATTCGGGAGTAGCATAGAGGGACAACCGATGCATATCCAGACAACCCAGCAGCGCCGGAGAAAGGCAGCGCAGCGATGGACCTGATCCGTAACTCGGTCGGCATCTGGGCCTTTGGCCCATCGGCAACCCGCTTCGTACCACCAGGCTATCACCCCGAGGTCGCGCAGGAGGACATGGTGAGTCGCACCCGGCGGGTCGCCGAAGGGCTGCACGACATCCTGGATGGTCTGGAGTACCACTACCCGGGCGAGGTAAACGAGGATAACCAAGCGCAGGTGCGCGAGGTGCTGGCGAGCTACGGCATGAGCCTGCCGGTCATCGCATCCGGGCTGCACCCATACTCCCGCTGGGGCAAAGGTTCGCTGATCCATACCGATGCCGGTATGCGGGCGGAAGCGGTCACAATCAACAAGCGTGGGGTCGAGCTCGCGGCGGAGATCGGCGCGAATTTCATTATCTGGCCGGGCAGCGAGGGGTACAACTACCTGTTCCAGCGCCCCTACGCCGAAACGTGGGCGCACTTCATCGGTGGGGTGGCGGAGATCGTGGCCCACGCCGCGGAACGTGGGGTCAAGGTCTTCCTCGAACACAAGAACAGTGAACCGGCCATGAAGATCCTGATGCGCAACATCGGCATGACCCTGTATGTCATCCAGAAGGTGAAGGAGCACGGCGTCGATACCACGGGGCTGCTCGTGAATATGGACTGGCAGCATCTGATCATGAACGGCGAGTCGCTGGGGGAATACGCCGACCTGCTCGCCGCCGAAGGCAAGCTGGGCCACCAGCATGCCAACGACGGCTGGGGCTCGTTCGACGACGACAATGTCGTCGGCACCAACTTCTTCATGCAGACCCTGGAGTTGGCAGTCGTGTTGCAGGATGTCGGCTACGGCCGGCGGGGTGAACTGCTCGGCTACGACCTCTACCCCTACACCGAAGATCAGATCGGCGCGGTGCGGCGGGCGATCCTGCACTGGGAATACATTTGGGACCTCGCCGCCAGGATCGACCGCACGGCGCTCTCCGAAGCCCGCTCGCGCGCCGACGCGCTGGCGGGGCAGGCAGTCGTCTATCGCGCGCTGGGGCTCACCGAGGACTTCGAGGCCGAACTGGCGGCGCGTCGCCAAGCCGCGCGCAACGGTTGAGTTGCGTGACGGACCTTGTTGCTGGCCTCGACATCGGTACCAGCGGGGCACGCGCTATCGTCGCCGACCTGCACGGCGATGTCGTCGCAGATGCGACCGCCGAGTACCCGCTGCTGACCCCGCGCCCCGGGTGGACGGAGCAGCACCCGGAGGAGTGGTGGCAGGCGAGCTGTCACGTCCTGCGGATGGTCGCGCGCCAAGCTCCGGGGCCAATTCGGGCGCTCGGCCTGACCGGTCAGATGCACGGCAGCGTCTTCCTCGATGCTGGCGCACGGGTGATCCGCCCGGCCCTGCTCTGGAACGACCAGCGCACGGCGGAGCAATGCGCCTGGATCACCGCACAGGTCGGGGCAGAACGACTGATCGCACTGACCGGAAACCCGGCGCTGACCGGCTTCCAGGCGCCAAAGATTATCTGGTTGCGCGATACCGAGCCGGAGCACTTCGCGCGCGTCCAGTCGGTGCTCCTGCCCAAGGACTTCGTCCGCCTGCGCCTCACCGGGGTCCTCGCCACCGACGCCTCCGACGCAGCAGGCACGCTCCTGCTCGACGCCCGCACCCGCGACTGGTCTGCCGGCATCCTCGCAGCGCTCGACCTGCCCGCGCGATGGTTCCCACAGGTCCACGAAGGGCCGGACGTAACTGGCACGCTCCTGCCGGACGTCGCGGCCGACCTGGGGCTGCCTGCCGGTATCCCGGTCGTGGCGGGTGGGGGCGACAACGCCGCTGCCGCCGTCGGGACCGGCGTGATCCGCCCCGGCATTGTCAGCGTCTCGATCGGCACCAGTGGGGTCGTCTTCGCGCATACCGACCAGTTCGCGCCGGACCCGTCGGGACGCTTGCACGCGTTCTGTCACGCCGTTCCCGGACGCTATCACCTGATGGGGGTGACGCTGGCAGCCGGCGGCGCACTCCGCTGGTTGCGCGATGTTGTCGCTCCCGGCGTCGCATACGACCTACTCGTTGCCGAAGCGGAACGGGTCCCCCCGGGAGCGGACGGACTGTTGTTCTTGCCCTACCTCAGCGGAGAACGCACCCCACACATGGACCCGGACGCGCGCGGCGCGTTCGCCGGCCTCTCGCTGGCCCACACTCGCGCGCACCTCACCCGCGCCGTGCTGGAAGGGGTCGCATTCAGCCTGCGCGATGCGCTGGAGATCATGCGCGCGCTTGGCACACCGCTAGAGGAGATCCGGGCGGTCGGCGGCGGAGCACGGAGTCCACTCTGGCGCTCGATCCTGGCAACGGTGGTTGGCGCACCGCTGGTGCGCACGGTCGCCGAGCAAGGGCCAGCTTTCGGGGCTGCGTTCCTGGCTGCCGTCGGCGCCGGGTACTTCCCGGATGTCGCAGCCGCTGCGGCTGTCGTACGCCTGCGCGACGAGATCACCGCACCGGACACTGCCGCGCGCGAGCGATACATCGAGCAGTACGCCCGCTATCGCAGGCTCTACCCGTCCATTCGGACAGTTTGAGCCGCCACCTGCTCCGAGCACCTTGACATCACAGGCGGTTCGCAGTACACCACCCTACCGATCGGTAGGTAGCCGGCCGGCGACCGTGTAGAGGGAAGCGGTATGCCCCACAGCACGGTGCGTCCACCGCAGTGCGTGAAGGAACTGGATGTCCACCGAAACGACGTCAGGCGGCACGGCACTCAGCCACCGTCAGATTCTTGTCATCTTCAGCGGCCTGATGCTGGGGATGCTCCTGGCATCTCTCGACCAAACCATCGTCTCAACCGCGTTGCCGACGATCGTTGGCGATCTGGGTGGGCTGACCCACCTGAGCTGGGTGATCACGGCATACTTACTCACCTCGACCGCTTCGACGCCGCTCTACGGCAAGCTCAGCGACCTCTACGGACGCAAGAACCTCTACCAGGCGGCAATCGTCATCTTCCTCATCGGGTCGGTCCTCTCTGGCCTGGCACAGTCGATGCTCCAGCTGATCATCTTCCGGGCGATCCAGGGGTTAGGCGCCGGAGGACTGATCGCCCTGGCGATGACGATCATCGCTGATATCGTTTCGCCTCGCGAACGCGGGCGCTACCAGGGGTACATGGGCTCGGTCTGGGCCTTTTCCAGCATCGCCGGCCCGCTGGCCGGCGGGTTGTTTGTGGACCAGTTAAGCTGGCGTTGGGTCTTTTACATCAACATTCCGCTGGGCGCTGCCGCGCTCGCCGTCACCGGAGTCGTCCTCAAGCTCCCGACCGTCAAGCAGGCGCACAAGATCGACTACCTCGGCGCGGCGCTGTTGGTGTTCGGCATCAGTACACTCCTGCTGATGACCAGCTGGGGCGGCAACGAGTACCCCTGGGGCTCCCCGCAGATCATCGGGCTGGGGCTCGCCGGAGCGGTTGCCATGGCGCTGTTCTTCCTGCAGGAACGCCGCGCCGCCGAACCGATCCTCCCGCCGCGGCTGTTCCGCGAGCCGGTCTTCTCCGTCTCCAGCGCCATCGGGTTCGTGACTGGCCTGGCCCTGTTCGGCGCGCTGGCATTCATGCCGGTCTACTTTCAGGTGGTCAATGGAGATTCCGCCACTGCTTCCGGGTTGCGCCTGGCCTCGCTGATGCTTGGCGTCATCAGTACGTCGATCTTCGTCGGCAAACGTATGAGCACGACCGGGCGTTACCGCATCTTCCCAATCATCGGCTCGGGGATCATGCTCGGCGGCCTGCTGCTGCTGACGCTGCTCACTGCTGGTACGCCCAACGCGCTGGTGATGTTCTACCTGCTGGTGCTCGGCATCGGGGTCGGCATGATCATGCCGGTGATCGTGCTGGCAGTCCAGAACGCCGTGCCGTACCGCGACCTGGGGGCAGCTACCGCCGGGACAAACCTGTTCCGCTCACTCGGCGGCGCGTTTGGCGTCGCGATCTTCGGCACGATCCTCAACACGCGCTTGGAGACGGAGTTGCCGCGCCACCTCTCGGCCGAGGCGCTGGCGACCTTCGACATGACCACTCTGACCGGAGCGCCCGCCCAGCTCAAGCTCCTGCCGGCAGATGTCTACTCCGGGGTTGTTGAGGCCTTCGCCGCCTCGCTGCATACGGTCTTCATCGCTGCTGTGCCATTCGCCGTGGTCGCCTTCGCCCTCACCTGGTTCCTGCGCGAGCACCCGCTGCGGGAGACGGCGCACGTCGGCAATACGAGCGCGATGATTGAAGGCGGAGACGTTCCCGAGGTCAGCCCGGTAGCGACGACGCGCGGGTCTGTCCAACCAGGGGACTGAGCGATGCGTCCGCATCGACGCACCGAGCGCCGAACTGCCGGGGTATTCAGGCGACGGGCTGGATACCTCCCCCAGTTTGCCAGGAACGTGCGACTGGCGTCGTGGCACACGCCGTTGCTGCTGCCTCAGTGAATTTGCACTGACGCAGCACATCCTCAGTGCGGGCAGGAGCCGGCCGCCGCCCGGCAGGTCGCATGGCAAACGCATCGCCAGTGCGGCTCTTGCCGTCCAGCGCCATAGCGTGATAATGTTCACAAACGTGCCACCCCAGCCGGGCGGCACGTTGCACGTTACGCAGACAAGATGCCCGCTCGCTGGGGACGAGGGCTAGCGGGCAAGCACCCGCCGCGGGTGGGGTGGAGGGAAAACGAGTCCCCTGGGGAGGCCTCCCCAGGGGACTCGTTCTATCCGGTGGTATCCTCCGGCGGATGCGAGGGAGGCGACCAGATGGACGCAGCTCGACCACTCCTACCGTTCATGCGCGTAACGCAAACCTGCGAGCGCGATGGGTTCCCACTCATTGCGATCGGTGACGAGACGTACTGCTCCGTTGAGTACGCTGATGGGTTGATCGGCGGGCAGCAGGTCATCGGGGTCTGGGAAGACGCCGGAGTGATCCGCTTGCTCTTCTCCAGCGGCTACTCGCTGGCCCTCACGTGCCCGTGCTGCGGCGGCGGGCTGCACCTTCGCCCGCGTACCCTGGCCGATATCCGCCTGCTGCTCAACGGGCGCGTGCTCGAAGGGTTCCGGCATGGCGAATGGGTCGGCAAAGAGACGCCGCCGAAGCGCCACCCGATCTTCGCGCTACAGTTTGCCGGAGCTGAGGAACGCAACGAGCGCACAATCGAAGTGTCGCTCGAATCAGTCCGGTCGCTCCGCCGGGAGGACACCGCGAACCTGATGCCCAACGCATAATGCCCGGCGACAGAGCGATGCCCTAGAGGAGGACATCGATGGTGAAGACGGTTCTGGTTACCGGCGCTGGCGGCACGATCGGGCGACTCGTCCGCAAGCACCTCAGCGACCGCTACAACCTGCGGCTGATGACCCACCACCCCATCGACGCACCCAGCCACGTGGCCGATATCGCCGACCTGGACGCAATCCTGCCTGCGTTTGAAGGCGCAGATGCCGTGGTCCACCTGGCCGCGACTGTCTCGGTGCTGGCCCCGTGGGATGCCGTGCTGCCTGCGAACCTCATCGGGACATACAACGTCTATGAGGCGGCAAAGCGCATGGGCGTGCCGTGCGTCGTCTTCGCCAGCAGCAACCATGCCGTCGGGATGTACGAGGTCGAAGGCGCTCCGAGCATCTACGCACTCGACGACCCACGCGTGATCGACCACCACGCTGAAATCCGCCCGGATAGCTACTACGGCGTCTCAAAGGCCTACGGTGAAGCAATGGGCCG
>QEUZ01000063.1 GCA_003577355.1 Chloroflexota bacterium
TCCTTGCTGTAGGGCTGATTGGCGGCGGCGCGGCGTACGCCTTCCTCGGTGGTGGCAATGACAACAGCGAAGCAACTCCGACGACCGTCGCGATCGTCGCGACCGCGACCAGCGCCCCGTTAGTCACCGCTACGTTCACTCCGGAACCCACCGCGACTATTCCCGAGCCGACGGCTACCGTCGCTGAAGCCCCAACTCCCACCAGCGCTCCAGAGCCAACCGCGACTGAGGTCGTCGTCGTTCCGCCGACGGAGACGCCACCCCCGCCTCCGGCGCCGACGTTGCTCTTTGCTGCCAACCTCGGGATTGCTCCCGGCACTCTTGAACTCGTGACAATGGATGCCAACGGTTCCAATAAGCAACGGCTTACTAACAACCAGTGGGACGATTGGGCTGCCCAGTGGTCTCCCGATGGTTTGGGCATCGCCTATGTCCACCAGATCTTCATCCAGGGTGGGCCGGAAAACTCGAACATCTATCTGATGAATGCCGACGGCTCCAACCCACGCCAGCTCACGAATGCCTCTGGGCTGAATGAATGGCCCCTCTGGTCGCCAGACGGGACGAAGATCGTCTACTCGAGCACCCGCGACGGCAACAATGAAATCTACGTGTTCAACCTGCTCACGAATACCGACACCAACATCTCGAAGAGCACTGCCGGCGATTACACACCGTACTGGTCATCGGATAGTACCCAGGTCGTCTTCACCTCCGGCCGTTCCGGCGGTAACGACCTCTACATCGCCAACGCAGACGGGACGGGAACGCCGCAGCGCCTGACCAGCGAGCCGACCAGCGAGGCGCTTCCGGTGTTTTCCCCGGACGGCACAAAGATCGTCTTCGTGCGAAACACCGGCAACGGCCATGTCCTGGTCATCATGAACGCCGACGGCACCGGACAACAGGTGATCGCGACGAACGTGGCCGACCAGCCGGATACCGAATGGTCCCCCGATGGCAGCCGCATCAGCTACGTAGGGCTTGCCGCCGGTAATCCCGACATCTACATCGTCAACCCCGATGGCTCAGAGTCGAGCCGGGTACAGCTCACCGTGCACCCCGGCGCCGACACCGCACCATCCTGGTCGCCGGACGGGTCGCTCATCGTCTTCCTGAGCACTCGCGACAACATCATGGCTGCTGACGGGAAGGGACCGGTCAAGCAACTCTATATCATGAACCCCGACGGTTCAGGCCAGCGTCGGATCAGCAGCGACCCGGTCGACCACTGGTATCCCGACTGGCGACCGGGTTCCTAACCTGCTGTTTTTTGCCAAGCTTGTTGGCTATCGGTACTCGCTACCCAGCACGCATCGGGATCAACTTACGTAGCTCGGCGATGTGTTCCGGCCCAGTCGCGCAGCAGCCACCGACGATGGATACACCCATCGCCAACCATTCGCGCACGTAGCCAGCGTAACGTTCCGGCCCATACGTCTCCTGGTCGATCAGATGCCACTGCTCACCCGGTTGCCCGAAATTCGGGTTGATTGTGTAGCCGATGTTGGCGTATGCGCCGATCGGGCCATCCCAGGCGTCGCGCAGGCGTGGTAGGCACGCGGATATCTCCGGCGGCGAGCTGCACATCAGAAGGATCGCCGCCACCGGCAAACTGCGCAGCTCCCGAGCCAGGTCTTCAAAGGAGTCGCCATACTGCAGGGTGCCATCCAGCGTAACATGACGCACCCCGAGAAAGACGGGCAGGCCGGTACTCCCTGCAGCCTCAACCGCAACTGCGAAGTCGTGCAGATAGCCCACGTACTCAGCCAGCATCAGGTCAACTCCGGCGTCCGTCAGCACTCGCGTCTGGTCGAGGAACTCGCTACGCAGGTCGCCATGCACTGGTGGGGCAATGCCGCCGGCAACATACGCGTGTGGGTTCACCGCGTCGCGCGCGGCTAACGCGATCTCGGCAGCGGCGCGAGTGTAGCGTTCCCATTCGCTGCCCAAGCCCACCATGTTCAGACGCGCAGCGCTCGTCCAGAAGTTGTTGGACGTGAGCACGTCCACCCCGATCCGCAGGTAATCTTCGTGCACCGCACGCACCACCTCGGGAGCATCGATATTGGCGGTGGCCGACCACGGCCCCAGCTTGCCAGGTTCCGCCCCCTTGGAAACATTCACTCCACGCCGGTGCAACTCCGACCCAGTTGCGCCATCCAACAACAGGACGTCGCCGTTCGCCAGCCGATCGGTGATCGCTTCCCTCGTCATCGTTTGTCGCCCTCCGTTGTTCCCAATGCACCACACCAGTGTCGCGCCTGCGTGGCGCGATGTCCAGAAGGCGCAATCCTTCCAACCTTCCGACCAATCTCACAGGGAGTTCTCAGGTTCGTGCCCGAACATCATGACCAGGTGTCACGTCGCGGTGGATACGGCGAGTCAGCCCCGACGTCACGGAGCAATCGGACGATACAAAGGAGTGGCACGGGTGATGCAATGTCGGATCGGGCGGCTTGCTGGTGTTGCGGCAGGGACAGCACTCCTCTGCGGGTTGCTGGCGTTACCCGCCTCTGCCGACCTCAACGTGGACATTGGAGATACTGCAACAGTCGCCTACACCGATGGTGACGGAGTGAACGTCCGCACGGCGCCTAATCGCAGCGCAGGCATTCGCACGACCCTCCCGGAGGGATGGGTTGTAACGATTGTGTCTGGCCCCGAGACGGACGACAACGACGCACGCTGGTACGAAATCAGCACCGAAACGGAACTCGGAACCATCATTGGCTGGGTCAGCGCCGACTACCTCAGCCACGTCAACGTCATCGCAGACGAACAACAAGCGCTGAACGGCGCAACCATCGCCTACGTCGCAGCAGATGGTGACGGCCTGAACCTGCGCGAGGGGCCATCGCTGGAACACGCAATCATCTCCGGCATCCCCGATGGCACGGCAGTGTCGGTACTATCGCAGGGTTTCGTCGACGAATTCGGCATAGCGTGGTCGATGGTTTCGTATGACGGGACAGTTGGGTACAGTGCAACCATGTTCCTGGTTGAAGCACCTGCAGCATCGACTCCGCAGGCGCTCGAAACGGACGCATTTGGCACGCTGTCCACCGGCGACACGGCGGAGGTCAGCGGAACCGACGGCGATGGGGTAATGCTGCGCGCCGAGCCGCGCATCGATGCAGGCGCGGTCAGCTCTGTTTTCGAAGGGGTCGAAGTCGCGATCCTGTCCGACCCGGTCGTCGACGCGCAGGGCAACAGTTGGTATATGGCAACGGTTGACGGGGTAACTGGCTGGGTCCACAGCGCGTATCTGACGCGCGGTTCTGCGGTCCCAACGGTGCAAGCTTCGACACTCGGAGACCTCTTCGTCTCCGAAGCGCTGGCATATCTCGGTACAGCGTATGTCTGGGCAGGCTCGGAACCAGAAGGTTTCGACTGTTCCGGATTCACCTACTACATCGTCAACCTGGTAACCGGTGGGACCTTTCCACGAGCCATCGAAGAGCAAATCGCGAGCGGCGTCGCGGTCCCCTACGACGAACTCCAGCCCGGCGACCTGGTCTTCTTTGAGAACACCTACACCGAAGGTCTCTCGCACGTCGGCTTCTACCTCGGCAATGGCCGGTTCATCAGCGCTACTGCTGAGTTTGACGCTGTCGGAATCAGCAACCTCAACGACCCGTATTGGAGCGCTCGCTACCTGACCGCGCGGCGGCTCGCCTGAGTGCAGCACGTTGCGGGCATATTGTGAAGGCAAAGGAACGATGGATAACGACGATCTCCCAGTAGGGCGACTGCTGAACCGGCGCGAGGCCATGATGCTGCTTGGCGCAGCCGGTGTGAGCTTCCTTGCAGCGTGCTCAAGCGGCGGCGACTCAACCAATGGAACGCCAACCGCCACCCAGGGTGCAGCAGGCGGATCTACCGCGACCAGAGGCATCCGGGCCAGCCCCTCGACCACGGTCGCGGCGGCATCCCCGTCAAGCGAGGCAACGTCGACTGCCGGCATCAACGCGACGAACGACAGTGCGACCGCAACCCCCGACACCATCGTCATTCCCGCCTGTGTCGTTGTGCCAGAGCTCACCGAAGGGCCCTTCTTCGTCGACGAGCGGCTCGACCGCTCCGATATCCGCTCCGATCCAGGCTCCGGGACAGTCGTTGACGGCACGATTCTTCAACTGACGTTCCGCGTGTCGCAGATCAGCAGCTCCGGCTGTGGCCCCTACGCAGGGGCAGTGGTCGATATCTGGCATTGCGACGCGCTCGGCGTCTACTCGGACGTGTCGGATGGCAGGAACAACACCGTTGGTCAAAAGTTCTTGCGCGGCTACCAGGTGACCGATGATGCGGGAATCGCCACGTTCACGACGATCTACCCAGGCTGGTATTCAGGACGCGCCGTTCACATCCACTTCAAGATTCGCTCGGAGGTTGCCGACGACGCTGCCCTGGAGTTCACCTCGCAGCTGTTCTTTGACGACGAGCTCTCCGACCAGGTCTTTCAGGAGCAACCGTACGTGTCAAAGGGCGAGCGCAACACGCGCAACCTGAACGACTCCATCTTCCGCGGGTCGGATGGCCTGCTGACGCTGACGTGCAATCCCACATCCGAGGGTTACGCCGCGACGTTCGACATCGGCGTCCAAGTATCCTAACCAGCCTGCTCCAGCGTTGCTGAGCATAGATCGGTCGCACTGGAGCAGGGTGAGGATGCGGTGCAGCGGCGATTTATCGTTGATAATCGCTGGACGTAGCGTGATGGAGAGCCTTTTGATCCGTACAACGTTGGCCCAACTGAGCATGGCCGAGCTTGCAGCGGCCTACAACGCCGTCTACACCGATTACGTCGTCCCTTTCAACGTGGACACAGCATGGGCTGAGCAGATGGTCGCGCGCTATCAGGTCGAGCTGGAGCATTCACCCCTCTGGTTGGATGACGATGGGTCGGTCATCGGGCTAGCGGCACTGGCGGTTCGTGGCAGCATCGGCTGGATCGGCGGCTTCGGCATCGCCAAACACCGCCGGGGCGAGGGGCTCAGCCACGCCCTCTCCACCGCGATGATCGACCACGCGCGCAGACGCAGCCTGAACCTGCTGACCCTCGAAGTGATGGCGCACAACCCGGCAGCTATCCGCACCTACGCACGAGCAGGTTTCAGCACCCAACGAGATCTGTCGATCCTAGTGCGCGAGGACCGCTCCTATACCCCAGTGCAAGCACCGGATGTGGTCGACCGTGTTGCTGACGCTGCGCTCATCGCAGCGCGTGGCGACCTGCACACCTCGCCAGCGGCATGGCAGCGCGGAGCGGAAACGCTACAGGCAGCACCGGATCTCCGCGCACTCGTCGTCGGGTCGCCGGCCAAGCCACGCGCACTTGCGTTCTATGTCCACCGCCGCCCGGGCATCGGCCTCCTCGACCTCGCAGCCGCCGATGCCGCCGCTGGTGCGACCCTGCTCGACGCGCTTATTCACCTCGCTCCGCACGAACCACTCGTCGTCATCAACGAACCGGCTGACAGCCCACTGCTGACCCCGCTCGCCCGGCGCGGCTGGCGTGAAACGCTCTGCCAGCATGAGATGACGCTCGCAATGTCGTAAGCGCCCCTCGCGAGCGTGGTTCAGATTGTGCGGTACGCGACGCAACCATCGACGACGGTGAGCGCCACGCTGGCCGTGTCCAGCTCCAGTGGGTCGAGCCTGCTCAGGTCGCGGTCGAACACGGTAACATCGCCGAGCATGCCGGCACGCAACATGCCTTTGCTCTGTTCCGCGTGGAACGCGTATGCGCCGTTCACAGTATATGCCAGCAGCGTCTCCTGCAGGCTGATGCGCTCCTCCGGTTGCATCACGAGGTCACGCTCGAACTCCGAACGGCTGTTCACGATGGCCCACAGGTTCTTCAGCGGATCGGGAGACTGTACCGGCGCATCACTTGAAACGGCGACCGGCACGTTGCGCTCCAGCAATGCATTCCAGGGTTGGTACCAGCGCAAGCGCTCCGGCCCAAAGCGTTCGATCAGCACTGGGTAGTCATTCGACGCGAAACGCGCGCCGGGCACCGGCACCGCACCTTCACGAGCAAAGCGCTCGACCAGGTCGGGGCGCAGCAACGAGGCGTGTTCCACGCGGTGGCGCGCATCTGCGCGTGGAAGTGCCGCTTGTGCCGCCTGAAACGTATCCAGCGTGAGCTCCACGGCAGCATCGCCAATCGCGTGCACCGCGCATTGCCAGCCGGCGGCGTGTGCCCGCAACACGCGTTCCTTGAACTGCTCCGGCGGGAACATCCACATGCCGGTATTACCAGGGTCATCGGCAAACGGTTGAGAAAGCTTTGCGGTGCGCTGCCCTTCCGTGCCGTCAATGAAGAACTTGATCGTGTTCGCCCGCAGCCAGCGGTCGCCGAAGCGGCCCGCCAGACCTATGTGCTCAACTGGTTCCAGCATCGACCAGTGGTCGAGCATCAGGTGGAAGCGCACCCGAGGCTGGTTGGCGTTGCTCTGCGACCGCTGATATGCCTGCATCACCGCTGCCGAGGACAGGTTCGCTTCGCCGGCAGATGTGATGCCATACGCCAGTAACGCCTCGGTCACTCGCCGCAAGCGCCGGTCGAGCACCTCCGGGCCTGGCGGCGCCGCAAAAACGCCCAGCGGCCCCATTGCATTCTCGACGAGCTTGCCGGTCAGTTCCCCCGTTGCGTCCCGCTCGAAATAGCCACCGACCGGGTCGGTCGTGTTCCGGTCAACACCAATCCGTTGCAGGGTGCGGCGGTTGACTGTGGCTTCGTGGCCGGAGCGGTGGACCAGGACAACCGCATGTTGGGGCGCTACCGTTTCCAATTCATCCAGCGTGGGCATGCGCCCTTCGGCGATCGTTACCGGATAGTAGCCCCAGCCGGAAATGACGGCATCAGTTGGCATTGCTGCCGCACGGGACCGGACTTCGGCGAGAACGTCGGAGATAGAACGCACCTGCGTCAGGTCGATTCCTTCCAGGAACTCGCCGTAGAGTAGCGGGTGCATGTGCGCATCAATCAGACCGGCCGTCGTCGTGCGACCGCCCAGGTCAATTGTCTCTGCGCCCGGACCCGCTGCTGCGCGAGCGGCTTCGGCGTCGTCGCCGACGTAGGCAATCGTCCCGTTCCAGATACCCAGCGCCGACGCATGTGGGCACGCGCGGCCTCCCGTAAAGAGTGTGCCGTTGACCAGCGCCAAACTACCTCGCTCAAATCGTTCCATCATCGCCTCATGCCATCTCCAACAACATGCAACCAACCGATGATAGCTCAGCGTGCCCGACGAAACCCTGGTCGTCCTGTGACGGTTGCCAGCTCCGCGTGTTATAGATGCATCGGTTTGTACGGACACGAAAAGGGGATCACCGAGGCGATGCGTACCTTCAGGGACACCCACCCAGTCCGGCGTTGGCAGCGCATTTCGTATGCGACACTCTGCCTGGCACTGCTCGTCCCCGTATTGCTCGCTGCGTGCGGCGGGAACGACAACGGGAACACACCAACGGCCACCGCAACATCGGCAAGCGGCGCACTGACCCCGACGGCCGCGCCTGAGAACACACCGACGACGGCTCCCGAAGCGCCGAGCGCGACACCGACAACGCCCCCGGCGCCGACCACTGCCCCAGCCACTCCAACCAGCGCGCCAACGAGTGAGCCGACCAGCGCACCAGCAACCCCAACGGCTCCGACTGAGACCCTCACACTCTCTGTCTATTTCATACGCGACGAAAAGGTTGGGACGGCCCATCGTGTCGTCCCGCACACGCTGCAGGTCGCCGCGGCAGCGATGGAAGCCTTGCTGGCCGGCCCAACCGAGGAAGAAGCGGCGGCCGGGCTGACCAGCGCGATCCCGGAAGGCACGCGATTGCTTGGAGTGAGCCTCACGAACGGCATTGCCACTGTCAACCTGACCAAAGAGTTCGAAAGTGGCGGCGGCAGCCTGTCAATGGGCGCCCGCCTGGCCCAAGTGGTCTATACGGTAACCCAATTCCCGACCGTCGAAGGAGTGCTGTTCGCGCTCGATGGCGAGCTCGTCGAGGTCTTTGGCGGGGAGGGCTTGATCCTCGATGGCCCCAGGGACCGTAGCGACTTCGAGGCGTTCACGCCAGCGATCTTCGTCGAAGCGCCAGCGGTCGGCGACACGGTGTCGGGAACGTTGCGTGTTTGGGGCACAGCCAACACGTTCGAAGCGGCGTTCATGGTGACCCTGCGTGACGCCGACGGTGAGATCGTGTTCGAGGAACCGGCGATGGCGACAAGCGGCACCGGCACGCGCGGCACGTTCGATCTGACGTTCGACCTTGACCCAACGCTCAGCGGGGACGCAACGCTCATCGTTTGGGAATCGTCGGCCAAGGACGGCCAACCGATCAACGTTGTCGAGATCCCGATCATCATCGGCGACGAAGGCTAACCAATGAGCACACGCGCCGAACAGCTGCGGGAGCTGACGCAGATACTGCTGGAAGACCTCTGGAGTGGAGGCGACCTGGCGCTCACCGACCTGCTGTTCGGCGACGACCTGGTACACCACATGGCCCCACCCGACCTCGTGCCGGGCGCGGCAGGCCAGCGGCAGTTCCTCACGCAGATGCGACAACGCCTGCCGGACATGCGCACGACAATCGAAGACCTGCTCATCGATGGCGACCGGGTGGCAGTACGCTGGACGCGCACTGCCACCGGCCCCAGCGGCGCGTTGATCCGCCTCACCGGCGCGGACATCCTGCGCTTCGATGGCGACAAAATCGTTGAGATATGGGCGTTTCAGCCACAGGAATAGGGCGTACTCGCCAGGTCAGCCGAGTGGCGCACGGGCGAGGATGAAGAGATGCACTCCACCGCCGAAGGCAGCGTCCTCAACGATGGCGCGCTCCCAGAGCAGGTCGAAACCGGCATCGCGGACGAGCTGCACATTCGTATCGCGTGGATAGTGGCTCCAGTACATCGGGGCGCCCAGCCAGTCCGCTTCTATGTCGCCGTCTGCGGCTCCGTCACCTGTTGAGAGGAGCAACATGCCACCAGGCTTCAGCAACCGGCGAAAGGTGGCGAGCAACATCGCGTGCTCCTCGCGGGGAATGTGGATGATCGCGTACAGACAGCAAATGCCATCGAACATACCGTCCCGAAACACGGCCGGGTCAAGCGCAGTGATGTCTGCCTGAAGGAACGTCGCGCGTGGGACGCTCCGGCGCGCCAGCGCCAATTGCGCTACGGCAAAATCGACTCCGGTGACGCGCAACCCCCGCTCGGTGCTGAGATAGCGCGCCGCCGGTACTCCGGCGCCACAGCCGGCATCGAGCACCGTTCCAGCCGGTGCGATGCGGTCGGCAAAGTCAGCCAGGGCTGCCAGCTCCTGCGGGCTGCTCCCCCGCGCCCGCTGGTACGCACCGGCTACCCGCTCGTAACCGGCCTGCACCAGGCGCTTGGCTGCATCGCCGGGCAATTCTTGGCTATTTGCGCACAGCGTAGCGCTCCACCACCCTGCCGAGGCGTTCGACGACCAGCTCCAGTTGCTCGAGCGGTTGGAGCAGCGTTATTCGCACGTAGTCCTTCCACCGTTCGCCGAAGCCAACGCCGGGCAGGATCAGCACATCCTCCTCCTGCAACAGGCGGTACGAAAGCTCCACCGCGTCGATGCCGCAGGACGATACGTTCGCCCAAATGTAGAGGCCGCCCCAGGGGGTCCCAAAGCTGAAGCCGAGGTCGCTCAACGCTTCCATCAGATACGCGCGGCGGGTGGCATACGCGCGACGCATCTCCTCAACACAGTCTTGCGGCCCATCCAGAGCAGCGACGGAAGCCCACTGTGACACAGTTGGAGCCTGGATGTTGACCATCTGCTTCAAACTGGCAGCAGCCCGGATAAAGCCCGCCGGAGCAGCGAGATAGCCAATGCGCCAACCAGTCATCGCATACGTCTTCGACATACCGTTGAGGGTGATTGTCCGCTCACGCATACCTGGCAGCGAGCCGATCGACAGATGCTGCGCGCCGTCATAGACGAACTTCTCGTAAATTTCGTCAGCGATCACGATCAGATCGCGTTCTTGCGCGATCTCGGCCAGGCGGCGCACTGTCTCCGGCCGGTTGATCCCGCCGGTCGGGTTGTTCGGTGAGATCAGGAGCAGCAGCTTGGTGCGGGGCGTGATGCGGGCCTCGACTTCGTCTGGGTCAAGCTCGAACGCGTGGGCTTCGTCGGTTGGCGCCAGCACCATCCGGCCACCGGCCAGGAGAATCGCATCGTCATACGAGGTATAGCGCGGGTCCGGCACGATGATCTCATCACCCGGCTCGATCAGCGCCTGGACCAGCAGGAACAACGCCTCCTGCCCGCCGGTCGTGACGAGCACTTCCGATTGAGGATCGACGAGCACTCCATTGTCGCGCGCTAACTTGCGACCGATGGCCTGACGCAGCTCCAGCAGGCCGGTCGGCTCAACCGGGCCGGTGCGTCCGTCGTCTATCGCGGCTTTCGCGGCGGCAACGATATGTTCTGGGGTCGCGAAGTCCGGGTCGCCAAGCCCCAAGGAAATGGCGTTCGGCTTCGCCTTCGCAAGCTCCATGAGCTCGAAGATGTTGACTGTCATTACGCCGTCTCACTCTTTACGCAACGCATACGCAGCGCTTTCGCCAATTATGTCGCCAAAGCTCCGAAGAACTCGGCGACCGCATCCAGCGCTTGCCGGGGTGCGCGCAGGTCAATCCGCAGATATCCGCGCAGCTCAGCACCGTAGCGCGTCGCCGGCTCGACCCGCACGTTCCGCGCTTCAGCCGCCTGTGCCGCCAGAGCGATGTCGTCATCCCCGAAAGGTCGCGCGTCGATCAGTTGCGCCGGCCAGGCATCAGCCGGCGCCAGCGGCACTCCGGCACGCAGCAACGCGTCGCGTCGCGCAGCGAAGAACGACCGTCGCTCAGCTAGCCAGACATCGGCGCCCTCCAAAGCAGCCAGAGCAGCAAACTGGGCGATCGGGCTGGTGCAGATCGACATCGCCTGCTTCAGCTCCAGCGGAGCCGACACCTGATGGCCCGGCGCCGTAACGTATCCGACCCGCCAACCAGGCATGGAGAACGCCGTCGAAAACGACCCAATAGTGATGCAGCGGCCGCCGAGCGACGGGTCAAACCCATACCCAGCATCACGATACAGGCACCATGCTCGCGAGCGGTCCACCACAACTGTTGCTCCCGCATCCAACGCTCTGTCGATGAGCGCGCGCAACTGTGGCGCCGCTGGCATCTGGCCGGTGACGGCGGATGGCGCTGCGACTAGCAACAAACCGGCGCTGGAGTCCCACCCAGTTGGGAAGCGCTCCGCCTGATCCAATCGCAGGCGTTCGACGCGCAGCTGGAGGAACGTCGCCAACGCGACGACCTGTGGCGAAACTGGGCCAACCAGGAAAACCGTATCCCCCGGCCGCAGAGCTGTTTGCAGCACGACATAGAGCGCCTCCGCGGCTCCGTTGGTCACAATCGTCTCTTCGGGACCAACTGGGAACCCATCGCGAGTTGCGCGCTCCGCCAACTTGGTCCGCAGCGGAGCGATACCGTGCCGCGCCGTGTAGTGCGTCTCCCCACGGTCGAGCGCCGCCTTGGCTGCCTCGCGGATGAAGCGGGGCGGATTTACTTCTTCCGCAGCAGTCGCATCGAGTGGGTATGGATGATCCAACAATCCCTCGTCGGATGCGGCATCACAGGCGCGTGCGCGCGCTGCCAGCCCGCGTTCAACCGTAGACGCTGGGGTGGTCACTCGATCATCCTCTCTCAAGTGGGATCCCGAACGAGGTGCGGGTCTTGATGGAACGGCACAGGAGCGCCGCTTGCCGGCTTGCACCAGTGTGTTGCGAGCGAACAGCAACAGCCAGGCCGCCGCAAGGCGGCCGCATTGCCTGGCTAGATGGGTACAGAGAACGCCTGCACCCAGTCGCTCGCCAGGTCAAGCACGCGCGAGGAGAAGATCCCCAACAGAACTGTACCCGCCACCATCGATACCAGGCCGAAGCCGAGCAGCGGAGTGCTTGTCCGCGGCGTCTCACGCACCGGCTCTGAGAAGTACATCGTCGCGATGACTCGCAGGTAGAAGAAGGCCGACACCGCCGAGGCGAGGACGATCGCTACTGCCAGCCACACCATGTCCGCCTCGATGGTCGCGAGGATGACGTAGTACTTGCCATAGAACCCGACCAACGGCGGCAACCCCATCAACGAAAGCATGAACACAGCCATCGCCAGCGCCGCCAGCGGCGATCGGGAACCAAGTCCGGCGAAATCCTCAAGGTCCGTCCCGGAACCACGGGCCTGGAGCCAGGTGACGATCGCGAACGCACCGATGTTCATAAACGCATAGGCGAACAGGTAAAAGAGCACAGACGCGACTGATATCTCGCCGTTTGGGTTGATGGTCTCGAATGCCGCCAAACCGGCCAGAATGTAGCCAGTGTGACCAATCGAGGAGTAGGCGAGCATGCGTTTCACATTGCGCTGCGAGACGGCGACGATGTTCCCAAAGGCCATCGTGATGACTGCCAGCACGCCGATCAGGATCACCCACTCGTCGCGCAACGGCCCCAGCCCCTGGACAAGTATGCGCGTCATCGCAGCGAAACCGGCCACCTTTGGGATCACCGACATATAGGCTGAAACCGGCGTTGGCGCGCCTTCATACGCGTCGGGCGTCCACATATGGAACGGAACTGCCGCCACTTTGAAGCCGAGTCCGACGATCAAGAGCAACAGCGCCAGCAGAAGCGATGCTTCGACCTTGCCATCGGTCACTACCCCGGAGAGACTGCGGGCGATGTCGTTCAGGTTCGTGGAGCCAGTTGCGCCATACGTCCAGGCCATGCCATACACGAGGATCGCCGATGCGAACAGGCCCAGCAGAAAGTACTTGAGCGCACCTTCGAGCGAGGACACACGCTGGCGGGCGAAGCCAGTGAGCGCATAGACCGCCAACGAGGACATCTCGATCCCCAGGAAGATCATGAGCAGATCACCCGAGGCGCCGACGATCATCGTGCCAAGCACGGAGAACGATAGCAGGACGTAGTATTCGGCCAGCGGCATCGAGCCAGCCTCAATGTGGCCCTCGAGGTAGCTGGACGAAACCATGATCGAGAGGATCGCGCCGGAGAGCACAACGAGGTTGATGAAGACGCTGAAATCGTCGGCCCGGAACATTCCGTTGAAGGTAGATTCGTTCGTGCCAACCATGGTGAAGTTGGCGATCAGCGCCGCGCCCATGCCGATGAGCGCCATCCAGGTCAGAACGACCCCGTGGCGCGCCTTCGGCACTGCAATGTCGGCGACCAGCAGCAAGATCGCCAACCCCAGCACGATCAGCTGTGGCAGCATGAGCGCCAGATCAGGATTTACCAGATCGACGATGAGCGGCACCGGTTACCCCCGTAGTTGCTCGCCGACGGGCG
>QEUZ01000064.1 GCA_003577355.1 Chloroflexota bacterium
GGTGGGGGAGTCGGTGGCGCCGAAGAGGGGTGGGATGGTCGTGCCGTCCCAGTAGGCCTCCGGTCCACCCGGTGATGGCGCTGCAATCACGGCTGGCGCAGTGAAGGCCAGCATCCCAGCCAGGATGCTGACCGCCGCAAGCAGCCGGATCAATCGGTTGGGTCGCTTCAATCGACGCTCCTTCCTTACCCCAACTCACCATTGACGTTCGCCGAGGAGCGCGCGGCCACAGACAAAGCATCACACTACCGTGTGCCGAACAGTCAGTGTTCGACCAGAGGTCGAACGTGGCGCGTGCATAGACGAAACGGGGCTGGTGATATTCCCATGCCCAGTGTAACGACCTCGCGTTCAACCGTCAACAACAAAGCGCGAGCGACGGACTGCGCATTCGTACGCGACCACCTCGACTCAGCGCCCCTTCACCATTAGAATCGGCCAAGCAGTGCACCGCATCGCTACGTACGGAGCAACCAATGGGTGGACACATGGGTGGGGGATCACAGATGAAGGATTACGCCGCCTACAGCTTCTGGCTCGAAACCTGTGGCGACAGCCTGACACCGCGGCCGCCACTCGACGGTTCGATTGATGTTGATATTGCGATTCTTGGCGCCGGCTATAGCGGCTTGTGGACTGCGTATTACCTTTTGAAGCGCGACCCGACCCTGAGCGTCGCGGTGGTCGAGAAGGAGATCGCCGGTTTCGGCGCATCCGGCCGCAACGGCGCCTGGTGCACCCCCGGGTTTCCACGTTCGCTGTCGTCGCTTGAGGAGCAGTATGGGCGGGTTGCAGCGCGTGCCGTCCAGACCGCCATGTACGATGCGGTTGACGAGGTCGGCCGGGTGGCCGAAGCCGAAGGGCTCGACATCCAGTGGACAAAGGGCGGCAGCCTGCGCATCGCCCGGCACCCGCATCAGTTGCCGGCGTTGACCAGTGCCATGAAGAACTACGAGCGCATGGGGCTAGCCGACCATGTCCAACTGCTCGATGCCAAGCAGGCGAATGAGCGCGTCACGATCGCCGGGATGCTTGGTGCGATCTACAACTCCGGCACGGCGACGATCCACCCTGGGCGGCTCGTGCGCGGTCTGGCGAGGGTCGTCGAACGGCTGGGCGGGACAATCTACGAGCAGACTGAAGTGACCGACTACACCACCGGCGCACACCCTGCCCTGCATACGCCACGCGGAGACGTGCGCGCCCGCACCATCGTACTGTGCGGCGAGGCCTATCTCTCGCAACTGAAGAAGGTCGGCCGCAACCTCATCCCGGTCTATTCGCTGATTACCCTCACCGAGCCGTTGAGCGCTGCCCAGTGGGCCGAGATCGGCTGGGAGGCGCGTGAGACGGTCGGGTCCAACCGCTACACGGTCGACTACCTTTCCAAGACGGCCGACGGACGCATCCTCTTTGGCGGTCGTGGGGCGCCCTACCACTTTGGGTCCAGCATCAAGGATGAGTACGACCGGCACGGGCCGACCCACGCGATGCTTCAAGAAAACGTGCGCACCTGGTTCCCGATGCTGAAGGACGTGAAGTTCACCCACACCTGGGGTGGCCCGCTCGGCTGGCCGCGTGACTTCATGCCCACGATGTCCTACGACCCGATCGAGGGACTCGCAACCGCCCGCGCCTACACCGGCACCGGAGTCGCAACCGCCAACCTCTCTGGGCGGGTGTTGGCGGACCTGATCACCGGGCAGGATAGCGAGATCGTCCAACTCCCGACCGTGGGTCACCGCAGCCGCAACTGGGAGCCGGAACCGTTCCGCTGGCTCGGTGTGCGCTACGTACAGCGCGGTTTCATGAAGCTCGACCAGAAGGCGGAGGCGACGGGCATCGCACCGAACGGCAAGTCGCTGGTCGAGCGCCTGACCAAGCACTAGCGCCCGGCACGCCCAGAACGGCAGAAAGGCGAGAGATGGTGGACCCGCTTGCCCCGTCGCAGGCCCAGGGTGCATCTGTGGGAGTGGACGAGCAGCACGAGGTCGCCCGCTTTCTGACCCGACTGGGTTCCGCGATGGCGGTAGCGGGCGCTTCGGTCACCGAGACGCGGGTTGCGCTCGATATTGCCGCCAGCGCCTATGGCCTGCGCTCCCAGATCACCGTCATGCCCGGCACGATCCTGATCCGCTTAGCCGGTGACGAAGCGGTCACGATCGAGATTTCCTCGGTGATGAACCGCTCGCTGCGGTTGGATCAGATCGACGCAACGTTCCAACTCGTCGACCAGGCCAAAGTTGCCGGCATCGCCGCAAGCGACGGGCTGGAGCGGCTGGGCGCCATCTGGCGCAGCACGCCACGGCACAGCCAGGCGCTGAGCCTGTTCGGCTACATGCTGATGTCGGTGGGGTTTGGCCTGATGCTGCAACCCTCAATCGGCACGCTCATCGGCTGCGCCCTGCTCGGACTGCTCGTCGGCGAGCTGCTGCTGCTCACCGGCAACCGCCCGGCTCTGACGACACTGACGCCAGTCGTCGCCTCATTACTGGTCGGGCTAATTGTCTTCTTCGCTGTCGATGCCGGTTTCACCGAAGGCCCCTTGCTGCTGTTGATCCCGCCCCTGGTCATCTTGCTCCCTGGCGCGATGCTGACGACCGGCATGATCGAGCTACAGTCGGGGGATATCGTCTCCGGGTCCAGCAGGCTGGTAGCCGGCGGCGTGCAACTGGTGCTGCTGCTCTTCGGCCTGACCATGGCCGCGTTCATCATTGGCGTACCATCGGCCGAAGCGTTCTCCGCCGGTACGAGTGAAACATTTCTCCACTGGGGCCCGCTCGCCGGGGTCTTCATCTTCGGCGCCGGCATCTACCTCTACCGCAGCGCGCCACCGCAGTCGCTCCCCTGGCTCCTGCTGGTGCTGCTGGTCGCCTGGGCAGGGCAGCAAGCAGGGGACCAACTGGTCGGCGGGTACGCGAGCGGGCTGTTCGGCGCGATCGCGATGACGCCGGTCGCCTACGCCATCGAACGCTGGCGCAGCGCCCCAGCCGCCATGGTGAGCATCCTCCCCGCCTACTGGATGCTCGTCCCTGGCGCACTTGGCCTGATCGGGCTGACCAAGATCGTGGCCGAAGGGGAGCAGGTGAGCGTCACCGATTACGGCTCCACCATCTTCGCGCTGATCGCCATTTCCCTGGGGGTCTCACTCGGCGAACTGGTGCGCGTGCCGCTCGTCTCCTGGTTCAACCGCGTCGTCGACCGCCTCGCCGCCAGCACACTGCCGGCCGAGCGCAGCACCGACCGGTGACGCCGCTCATCCTTTCACAATATGGGACAATTCGCCTTCATTCTCGTTCCACCTAGTTGGTTGGTTCATGGCGGAGGCAGGGGAGAGATGGTGGGAGCATCTGCATTTGGGAGCATCGCTGAGCCGCGCACGCAGCCGGCGCCGTTCGAGGCTGTAGCACGCCGCAAGCGGGTTTTCTCCGGCATCCAGCCGAGCGGCTCGATGACGATCGGCAACTACCTGGGCGCTGTCCGCCGTTGGGTGCGGCAACAACACGAGCGCCAGAGCATCCACTGCATCGTCAACCTGCACGCCATGACCCTGCCCTACGACCCGATCGACCTGCGCCGGCGCACACTCGACCTCGCGGCCGAGCTGATCGCCTGCGGGATCGACCCGGAGAAGGCCATCCTGTTCGTGCAATCGGAGGTGCCGGAGCACACCGAGCTGACCTGGATCCTCAGCACGCAGACAATGTTTGGCGAGCTTGGCCGGATGACCCAGTTCAAGGACAAGGGGCGCGGCGACGAACGTGTCGGCTCCGGCCTGTTCTTCTATCCTGTGCTGATGGCGGCGGACATCATCCTGTATGACACCGATTCCGTGCCAGTCGGCGAAGACCAGCGCCAGCACATCGAGCTGACCCGCGATGTCGCCCAGCGCTTCAATTCCGTCTTCGGCGAGACGTTCGTCATCCCGGAGGCAGACATTGAAAAGGAAGGGGCCAGGATCATGGCCCTGGACGACCCGACCAAGAAGATGAGCAAGAGCGGCGGGCCGGCAAACTACATCGCCTTCATGGACAGCCCGGACGAGATCCGCCGCAAGATCAACCGGGCCGTCACCGACTCCGGCAGCGAGATCGTCGCGCGCGACGACAAGCCCGCCATGAAGAACCTGCTCGGCATCTATTCCCTCTTCACCGATACCCCGATCAGCGAGCTGGAAGCACGTTATGTCGGCGTCGGCTACGGACAGTTCAAGCGCGACCTGGCCGAGGCGATTATCGAACAGATGGCGCCGATCCAGGCGCGCTTGGCCGAACTGCAGGCTGACCCAGACGAGATCGTGCGCATCCTTAACCGCGGAACCGAACGCGCCCGCGAGATCGCAACGCCGAAAATGGAACAGGTACGCCAGGTCACCGGCATTTCGCTCAAGGCTGGATGGTGACCAGTGACGAGTGACGAGTGACCAGTGACCAGTGGGTTGAACAGATGATCTCGCGACAATGTGCCTCCAACGATATTCTCGTTCGGATGAGCGCATTGGAGAGTCCGAGACCCGGGTGAACAACGAACCAGCCACTGGTCACTGGTCACTGGTCACTGGTCACTCACTAAAGGAGTACACGTGAGCACCTACGACGCGATCGTGGTTGGTCTTGGCGCGATGGGCAGCGCCACGCTCTACCAGTTGGCGACACGCGGCCGGCGGGCGTTGGGGATTGACCAATTTCCCCTAGGGCACACCTTTGGTTCCTCCCACGGGCTGCACCGCCTCATCCGCCGCTCCAACTACCAGGCCGGCTACGAGCCGCTGATCGCGCGCGCGTTCGAGCTCTGGCCGCAACTGGAGCAAGAATCCGGCCGGAATATCCTGAACCTGATCGGCGAAGTGACGCTGGGTGGGCCATTTGAGGAGAACTTCCGTCGCCATTTCCAGGGGGACTTGGAGCGCGAAGGTCGCCGTGAACTGCTGGACGAAGCCGCCCTCGCCGAACGTTTCCCAGGCTTCCGGTTATACGAGGGCATGCTGGCGACCTACGAGCAGCAGGCCGGCTTCCTGCGGCCGGAAGTCGCCATTGCCGCGCAGTTAGAGCTCGCCGAGCGCCATGGCGCAGAGATCCACCGCGACGAGCACGTGCGCGGGTGGGAGGCCGACGGGTCGGGGGTTGCGGTGCATACCAGCGCCGGCAGCTACCACGCCGAGCGCCTCATTGTTACTGCCGGGCCGTTCTCCGCCGAGCTCCTGGGCAATCTCGGCCTGCCGTTGCAGGTCGTGCGCATCGTCAACGTGCACTTCCAACCGGAGCGGCCGGAGCTATGGACCGCTGAAAACGGCGCGCCGGACTTCATCCTCTCAGTGCCGGAGGGCCAGTTCTACGGCATGCCGTCGATCGAAGGGGCTGGGGTGAAGATTGGCCGCCACGACAACGGCGAGCCAACCACCGCCCGCACCATCCGCCGCGAGATCGACCAGACCGAGCGCGACTACCTGCGCAATGTGCTCGACCGCTACATGCCCGGCGCGAGCGGCCCGATCAGCGCCGACCTGACCTGCATGTACACGATGACCCCCGACGAGTACTACGTCGTCGAACGCCACCCGGAACAGCCGCAGGTCGCCTACGGCGCAGGCTTCTCCGGCACCGGCTTCAAGTATTCCTGCGTCATCGGGGAAATCCTTGCCGATCTCGCCATCGAAGGCGAAACGCGCTTCGACATCTCGATCTTTTCGTCGGCGCGTTTCGCCGCGGGTTGAGTTGCGCGGTCAACGAGGGTACTTCCAGAAAACGTCCCGTTCTGCTGGCCGCGTGCGAGGCAGGACTGTGTGCGGCAGGTGTCCCTGGACCGCGCGCCATGTCATGTTGCTGTCCCGCACTGATCCACTGGGCGTTGCGGTGCGAACGAGTGTCGTCATACAGCACTCAACGATGCAGAAGGAGACGGGGACGATGGACGCACGCGACCAGCGCAACATTGCCGCAGTGCGGGGTTTCTACCGCCAGGAGCGGGAGCACGCCGCCCCGAATATCATCTGGCATGTCCCCGGGCACAGCCCGGTCTCCGGCGAGTACGTCGGGTGGGATGCCTACTTCACGACGATGGTTTCGAGAATGGAGCCGCTCGACCGCTGGGAGGTCGAGCCTCTGGATGTCATGGTCAACGGTGACTTCGTCGTTGCGACGTCGCGGGTCGTCGGGGAGCGGCGTGGACAGCGCATTGACCTGCGTGGCGTCCACCTCTTTCGCCTGAGCGACGACGGCAAAGTGGCCGAAGGCTGGGGCTTCGTCAACGATCAGGACGCACTCGACGCCTTCTTTTCCGCTTGAGGTGAGAAAGTGTTCAAGAGCGTGTGGCTACGGGGGAGAGTGCTGCCTTCTTGTCCTGGATGGGCACTCTTCCAACCCTTGCTTGAATGAACACAAGTCATCGCGCAGACCAACGCAGTGAGATATAGCGTTCGCGCGGTAGCACGGGCGGCACACGCGAGAGTGATCAGGTCACCTGGCTTACGTCACCGCCGGGCCCATCTGCCAAAGCAAGCACGCAGCATTTCCTCATCGCAGTTGGCGGTTCTCCCTGTCCCTGCCTGTGGCATTGCTGGTAGAGTCTCGCAATGCAAACGACGCTGCGGCGCTTTTCGACATCGTTACGCTATCGGGACAACCGCGTCTTCTGGTACGGCACGTCGCTGTCCAGTGTGGGCCAGGGGGCGTTCGTTGTTGCCGCCAGCTGGCTGGCCTACGAACTGGGCGGCAGTGGCGCGGTCGGCATCGTCACCTTCGCGACGATGATCCCGTTCATCCTCGCCACCCCGCTTGGCGGCATGCTGGCCGACCGCGCCGACCGGCGGACGATTATCCTCACCTGCCAGGTGATCCAGAGCAGTATGGCGTTGCTCCTGGCGGTGCAGTCGCTCTTCGCCGCGGTCCCGTTCCCGCAGCTGGCGTTGCTGGTCTTCATCACCGGCATGTCGCGCGCGGTGGAACTGCCGACGACCGCGGCAGTGTTGCCAAACCTCGTGCCGCGCGAGGCTTTGCTCAACTCGTTCTCACTCAACAGCCTGGCCACCCTCGGCGCACGCTTTACCGGGCCAGTCGTCATCCTGCCGCTGCTGGCGCTGGGTGGCGCGACGTCGGCTTTTTTCGTCGTTACCGCCGTCTACATCCCGGCCTTCATCCTCACTCGCCGGGTGCCACCCCAGCGCGCCAGCGGCATCGTCGCCGTGACGTTCGGTGAGCAGGTGCGCGAGGGAATGCACTACGTACGTACCCACGCCTCGGTGGCGCTGATACTGGGGATCGTCGTACTACACTGCGGGCTGACGATGTCGTTCGACTCCACCTTGCCACTCTTCGCTGAAGACAACCTGGGCGGCAGTAGCACGGTCTACTCCGCCATCGTTGCAGCGGTCGGGCTGGGGTCGATCGCCGGGACGCTCGGGTTAGCCGGCATGCGCTCGACAACCCGGCGTGGGGCGCTCTTGTTCGTCAGCGCGCTGGGCGGTGGCATGTTCCCGCTGCTCCTGGCGGTCGCCAATGTCGTGCCGGTCGCACTGGCGGTCCTGTTCGCACTTGGCGCCACCCAGGCGGTGTTCATGACCCTCTGCTTCACCCTGGTGCAGGAATCCGCCCCCGACCACCTGCGTGGCCGGGCCAACGGCATCATGTTGATGGCAGCCGGCGGGATCATGTCGTTCACCAACCTCGGCAACGGCTACCTCGCCGACCGTTTCGGGGTCGTGCCGGTGCTTGGCATCCCGGCGTTCATCTTCGTTGTCGCCCTCATCCTCCTCAGCCTTGGCCGTCCGGCACTGCGCCGCATCTACCGCGATGGCGCGCTGCCCAGCGAGGTCTACGGTGGCGCGACGGCGGCGGCAGGGGATTGAACCGAGCAGTACTCAACCCAGATGCACATCCTCGATACAACAGACATACTATGGCGTCAGTTTGGCGACCGGTCTTTGCAGGTTGTTGATTGAATCGCTGGTGGCCATGCGCATCACACTCTTCGAGCGCTTTTCCATCGTACCCACACCCAATGAGCAACCGCTTCGGCTGCGCACGCGTGCGCAGCGCGTGGTGGCCTACCTCGTGCTGCGCCGGGACCGCCCATTGCCGCGCGAACAGGTTGCCTTCGCGCTCTGGCCAGATGCTACCGAGGAGAGCGCACTGGCGTCGCTGCGTCGTGCCCTCAACGATCTGCGCGCCGCGCTCGGACCCGTTGGAGCGGGCTGGCCAATTGCCGTTGCGGGGAGCGAGCTCCGTTGGGAAGCGCAGCAGAACTGGATCGTCGATCTCATTGAATATGAGCGCCTGATCGCGCGGGGGACGCCCGCAGCGCTCCACGCAGCGGTCGAGTTGCATACCGGAGCCCTGCTTGCAGATTGGGACGACGAATGGGTCGTACCCGAGCGCGAGCGTATACACACCGTACAGGTGGCCGCCCTGCGAGAACTCGCAAACCATCATCGTGCTCTCGGCGCCCTGGAGACCGCGCTCGCGCTAACGCGGCGTGGAATCCAGCTCGACCCACTCAGCGAGAGTGACCATCGTGCGCTTATGGAACTCCACGCGCTGCGCGGCGACCGAGCGGCAGCCCTGAGCGCTTACGAGCGCTTGCGCGCCGTGCTGCACGACGAGTTGGGGGTCGAGCCAATGCCAGAGACGGAGGCCCTTCGCCAGGCGATCGTCTCTGGCGCCCCGCTCCTTCGGGGCGCTCCGCCTGCCCCTCCAACACGCCCCGCTGGCCAGGCGCAAGGCTCGCTGGGTATCGTTGGGCGCGATGCTGAGCTCCGTCGCCTGACCGCCGCTTGGGATACCGCGGTCACTGGCGACGGCACGTTTGCAGTCATGAGCGGCGAGGCCGGCATCGGCAAGAGCCGGTTGGCGCGTGCCTTGGCCGAGCACGCCGCACAGCATGGTGGCCTGGTGCTAACGGGGCAGTGCTATCGCCTGGAACAGTCCCTCCCCTACCAGCCGGTCACTGAGATGCTACGCGCTGCGGCAAGCGCGCTACGCCACGCCGACCTGGCGCCAGCACATCGCGCGACGCTCGGGCGGCTTGCGCCAGATGTCGTAGGGATCATCGACCCCGAGCCAACCGGCGACGACGGCGGAGCGATCGACCCACGTGGTCAATTGTTTGAGGCGTTGCTGCAGGCGTTCCTCGCGCTCGCGCGCATCCAGCCGCTCCTGCTGCTCATCGAAGACCTGCACAATGCTGCCGACGCGACGATTGACTGGCTCGCCTACATTGTCCCCCAGCTGCCCGGACACCGCGTGATGGTGGTGGCAACCTACCGTACCGATGAAACGAACGTCTCCCACGCCCTGGTCCGGCTGCAGCGGCGCCACGAACGCGAGAACCGTGTCACGGTCATCTCGCTGCCGCCACTCAGCAGCGCTGCGATGCGTGAACTGGTCGTCGCACTCTCGCGGCTGTCGCCGGAGGATGCCCAGCCACTGGCCGAACGTCTGCACCGTGCCACCGCCGGCAATCCATTTTTCATGCACGAGATCCTGCGTGGGTTGGAGGAATCCGGCCAGGTCGCCGTCAGCGCAGGCCGGTGGGACAGGTCGTCCGTCGACACTGGCACGCTCGCGGAACTCCCGCTGCCGGCATCGCTGCGCGCCACGATCGCCGCGCGCGTGCAGCGCCTGTCAGAAACCGCGCGCACATTCCTCATCGCCGCAGCAGTCGCCGGTCGCACGTTCCGTTACGACATCGTGCGCGATGCAGGGGACTGGAACGACGAGCGCGCGTTGGACGCACTGGAGGAACTGATCGCGCGCAATTTCATCACTGCTGCCGACAACGACGGCGGGTTCACATTCTCCCACGAGCTTGTCTGCGATGCTGTCTACGCCGATCTTTCATCGCCACGCCGAGCGTACTGGCACCAGCGTATAGCAGACGCGTGGGTACGCGCAGCCGAACGGCTTTCTCCCGCCCAGCAGGCACAGGTCGCTGGGCAGATTGCCTTCCATGCCATCGCAGGGAAGCGCGACGAGATCACCTTCCGCTGGGCGCCTTTGGCTGCCGAATGCGACGCGCGCCTCTACTCCTACGGGAGTGCGCTACGACTTCTGGAAGCGGCCTCCGCAGCGTTTGAGCGCTTGCGCCAACAGCCGGACTTCGACTCGGCTTCGGGTGAGCGGCGAATGATCGATATCCTGCTCCAGCAGTCGGCGCTGATGCCTCACGTCGGCCGGCCGCTCGAAGAGCACGGCAGCGTCCTGCAACAGGTTGCCGAATTGCTAGCCCGCTACCCCGACGATCGCCGTCAGGCCCGGTTCGAGCTGCGCCAATCCGATTATCTGGCCGACCAGCGGCGCTACGAGCAGGCGGCGCGCACGGCAATCGTGGCAGCCGAACGCTGCAAGGCAAACAGCGACCCACGCGGAGCCGCCGAGGGGTTCTACCAGGCAGGCAAGAGCTGGCTCACGGTCGGCCGCAATCGTGAGGCGAGCGGACTCTTCCAGCAGTCGCGGGCACTCTATCAGTCGATTGGTGATGTCACTGGCGATGTGCTGTGCCTGAGCGGGATCGCCTGGGCACACATGAACCTCGGCGAAGTCGAAATCGCGATGCAGCGCCTGCAGGACGCGCTTACGCTCAGCGAACGCCAGGCGGACAAGGCAGGTATGGCGCGCACCTGTTACAGCCTGGCCGCAGCCTGGGCCGCCTACTACAACCCCGAACGCACAATGCACTTCGCAGAGCGCGCGGCTGCGCTCTACCGGGAAATCGGGTTCGCATGGACCGCTTACCGGCCACTACTCTTTATCGGCATTGGGCATATGTTGCGCGGCGATCTGGAGCATTCGGCCGCCGTGTTGCAGCAGGTGGTCGACGAAGCCCACGCGATCGAGGACAGCTGGCTTGAAGGCTGGGGGGCGCAACTCTTGGGGCGCCTCGCGCTGGAAGCCGGCGATCTCCCCCGCGCCGAGCACCTGTTCCAATCGGCACTCGCCTTGCGCCGGGGCAGCGGTGAATCGCAAAACCAGATCATGGACCTGGTCTGGCACGGGCGATTGCGCCTGGCCCAGGGCCGCCCGCAAGAAGCGCGCGTCTACACCGAGCAAGCGATGGAACAGCTCGCCGCACTTGGCGACGACGTCTTCGTCTGGGAACTACCGGATGTCCTCAGCGGACACGCTGAAGTACTGGAAGCCAACGGCGACTGGGACGGGGCACAGCGTTACAAACTGTTGGCCCACCACGCGCTGCAAACCTTCGTCGCACAGATGGGCGACCCCGACGTTAAAGCGCAATACCTGTCGCTCCGCACCAACCAGCGCGTCATCGCTGCTGCAGCCAGCGTGTCCGCCTCTGGCTCATACCACGCCGAGTAGTACGCACCTCATCGGTCACCTCATAGCCCATCGACAGCGTCCCCCAACTCCCCGATACGACGGGACGTTGGCGGGACGCCTACAGGACGCAGCACCCCTACTGTGCATGGCGTCCGGCAGTTGACGCCGGAGAGTGTCGATGGAGACAAGGAGCCGATCCATGAAGTTGCGGGTGTTACTGCCCATTGGCCTGTTTCTGCTGGTCGCCCTGCCACTCGGCAAAAGCGACGTCTCCGCCAAAATCATCGGTGGCGGCGGCGGTGGCTATGAGCTCTGGGTGGTTGACCAGTCGGATACGACCGCCGACGGGGGCGGCACGCTCTATATCTACAAGGGTGCGGACCTCGAAGGCCGCAACGCCTCCGGCGCCCAGGCCGAAGTCATCGACCTGGGGGGCGCCGCGCGCAAGCTCTGCTTGGACCAAACCGGAAGCGCGCCACGCCGGCCACACATGCTGATGTTCAACGGGGCCCACACGCAGGACGGCAAGCACGCCCATGGGGCGAAACAGACGCACGCCATCCTGACATTCGTCGCCACGGGGCATGTGCTGTTCATCGAGGCGGCGTCGCGCAACCCGGTCGCTTGCATTGATGTTGGCGTCCAGGCACACGCCGCGACCCCCGCGCCGAACCAGCAGTACGTGGTCGTCGCCAACCAGAACGGGAAGCTGCTGCAGCGCATCAAGACTGACTACGCAGCCAACCGCTTTACGCTGGAACCGGCTGCGACACTTGACCTTGCAACCTGCACAACCCCCAGCGGCGCCCCCTGCGAGGCGCCCGACTTGCGGCCGGACAACGCGCCGATTTGCCCGATCGTCGATTCGACCAGCCGGTTCGCGTTCGTCACGTTGCGCGGTGGAGGCTTGTTCATCGTCGACATGACGGCGACTCCCCTGGCGATCATCGCCGAATACGACAAGGAGACGGTCCACCCCAACGGTTGCGGCGGTGTCGAGGTGGACGGCACGATGTACATCAACGCCGGCGGAGGCACTCCGGCCAATCCGCTCGAAAGCGATCTCTATGCCTTCTCGCTGCGCAGCGTGACCAGCGCAGTGTCGCCGCCCAACACGCCGGCCCCAGCGCTGGTCTTCAGCCATGACGAGCGCGGGTTCGTGGATTCGCATGGCGCCGTCCCGACCGGACGAGGCCGCTACTTGTGGCTGGCCGACCGAGCCGCTAACCGCATCGTCGTCGTCACCGTTGGTACGCACCACGTCATTCGCGAGCTGTCCCTGACGGGCCACCTCAGCTCGGACCCGGCGCCGGACCTGCTGGATATCTCACCGAACGGCAACCTTGTCTTCGTGACGCTGCGCGGCCCACGGCCACTCACGGCGAACGTCCCCGAGGTGAATAACGCCGTGGGAAGCACACCAGGAATTGGCGTCATCCGCGTGAAGGACGGTGGCAGCAACGGCCAATTCCTGGCAATTGTCCCCATCTCGCACGTTGTCGATGGCGTGCAACTGGCCGACCCACACGGGCTAGCCGTGCGCCGCACACGCTAACGGCTCCGCGTGGATACCCAGCCAGCTGGCAAGCCCGGCGAGCGCGGCGCCTGGCGTCGAGGACGCGCTCCGCCGCCGCGCACCGCAACACGAACAACCGTTGATTCTGAACGAACTGTACGAGGAGAACGAAACGATGACGCACCCAAACGGCTATGCATATCCCGAGGTACTGGTCGAAACCGCATGGGTCGCCAGCCACCTGTCCGACGCATCGATCCGGCTCGTCGAAGTTGACGTGGACACGACGGCGTACGAAACGGGGCACATCCCCGGCGCCATCGGGTGGAACTGGAAAACCGACACCCAGCAGCCGGTCCGGCGCGACATCCCGAGCAAAGCCGAGATCGAAGAACTGCTCTCGCGCTCGGGCATCGCCAACGATACGACGGTGATCGTCTACGGCGACAATAACAACTGGTTCGCCACCTACGCCTTCTGGTTGCTCAAGCTCTACGGCCACGACGACGTGCGAGTGATGAACGGGGGCCGCAAGAAGTGGGTCGATGAAGGCCGACCGCTTACGAACGACGTGCCCCGGTACCCGCGCACCAGCTACCGCTCGGATATCCGTGGGCTACGCGACCAGGTCCTCGCAAGCTTGGGCAGGAGCGACCACGGCCTCGTCGATGTACGCTCTCCGCTGGAGTATTCGGGCGAGCTGCTGGCGCCCGAAAACCTCCCGCAGGAAGGCGCCCAGCGCGGCGGGCACATCCCCGGCGCTGCCAACATCCCTTGGGGAACGGCCGTACGCGAGGATGGCACGTTCAAGTCCAGGGCGGAGCTTGCTGACATCTACGGCGCCAAGGGCATCACCCCGGACAAAGCGATCACTGCCTACTGCCGCATCGGCGAGCGCTCGTCGCATACCTGGTTCGTGCTCAGCTACCTGCTCGGCTACCCAGATGTACGCAACTACGACGGCTCGTGGACCGAGTGGGGCAGCCTGATCGGCGCACCGATCGAACGCTAGCTGTAGCACTCTCCGAGTCGCTACTCCCACGCTCGCCCGCCCACCGTATCCTCCCCGGTGGGCGGTTACACAACCCTCTCAGCCCCAGCACTCGCGCTATGGTCACTACACGGCGCAAGACAGGCGAGGCCACGCGGTTGCGTGGCCTCGCCTTTGTCACATGTGAAAGCTACTTGCCGGTATTGACGTACTGGATGCACTGTCCCTGGTTCTTGAATGTCGGGTTGTTGAAGATCATCCACCCACCGTTCTTGCATTCATCCTTGTTGGTCGGCGGACCGATCAGCGGCTCAAAGTCGTATACCGTGGAATTGCCGGAAACGCCGACAGTCAACGCATCAGCATTCCCGGAGAACTGCCCGGTCCAGCCTGACCCGACGTTGAACCCGAACGCACCGGAAATCTTCGCGTTGGGGTTGTTCGCGAGGATCGTGTCCCACGTTACGTAGCAGGTGAAGGCGCACACACCGGGAATGTCTTTCGTCGACCACCAGATCGCGTCACCACCGTCGAAGGCGTCCCAGTACTGCCAGGTGTCGGTCAGAAGGGCGCTAACCCCGCCCGGCTGATAGACGGGCTCGAATACCAGGGTGGTGAAACTGGCGCCGTTGCCAACGAAGTCAACGGCGACATTCAGCCCCATGCGTTGCGCGACAGGGTTGGTGCTGGCGCTCGCCCGGTAATCCCAGAAGCTGAGTGCGTCAATCGCGCTGAGTGGCGTGCCGACATGGGCGCCGGTGACCAGTTGCGCCTTTGCATTACTTGCGCCGTTGGCGTCGGTGGTGGTCATCTGCAGGCTACCGTCGCTCAACGGCGCGGTGGCAGGCCCGGCGACGAACGAGACGTTTCCTCCGCTGCGAGTGTCCGCTGTAATCCAACTGAAGCCAACGTCGTTCTGCGTGACCACGACATTTGTGGTGACTGCCGACGCACCAAGAGTAGAGAATACGAGCATCCCTGCTAGCCCCAAGACGAGCAGAACGTGCCGCCGAAGGTGTCGCATCACATCTCTCCCTAACCGGTAAGCCGCACCACATCTCGCAACGCGAGCAGCAGTGCCCTGACTCCGACATCAAGCAGGGGCATTGGCTGGCTCAGGTGCGCCTCTCACCCCCATTCGCCTGAGCCTGAATTGCGCCCGTGCACACGGGCGCGACACGACGAGTCCGGCTCAGTCGGGTTCGCAATTCACTCCCCTTGCCGCTTGAGCGATCCTGAATGTGCACATTTGTACACGCTGCAAGGTTCATCGTGCCTGAGTCGTGGGTAGCATACATCTATTGTCTCAACGCCGCACTGCTGCAGAGCGGCTCCGCGTGCTAACAGATCTGTCATAGGCCAGACGGCGCCCGAGTGGTTACGCCGAATCCTTGAAACCGCGCGAACCGCACCCTCTGTGAGCGCGCAGTGCTGGCGCCGAACCCGTCCACCATACCCGACGCATCGCGGGTGAACTCCAGGCGGCAGATGTCGGCGAAGAACGCACCCGGCCAGGCGGGCGCCAAAGGAGCGTCATCGAACTTGCGACGCC
>QEUZ01000065.1 GCA_003577355.1 Chloroflexota bacterium
CCGGTGAGCATCGGGATCTTCACCAGCGCGGATGTCGGGCGCGCGCCGCCGCGCACGATACGCGCCATTAGCAGGCCGCTCTCGTAGCCGCGTTCGTAGGGGTCGGTGTGCGGGTACTCATCGTACGCCACGGCGACGGTCGCCAAGTCGACCATCTCCTGGCTGATGTTGCCGTGCAGGTCGAGCTCGACGATCACCGGCAGGTCCGGCCCGACGATTGCGCGCACCGCCCGCAGGATGTACGCCTCGCCGTCGTCGTCCAGCTCCGACACCATCGCGCCGTGCAAGGCCAGCAGCACGCCATCCAGCGGGCCTGCTGCCAGTGCCGCTCGCAGGCGGTCGGTCAGGATACCGACCAGCACGGTCGTTGCTTCTGCGGTGACCGGCCCGGCGGGCACTGCCCCGGCGTAGATCGTCGGCACAAGGTCGAAGGCAGCGTCGCGTGCGGCGTCGATGAAGCCGCCGATGGGCGTCTTCGTGCCGCGCATGGTATCGAGCAATGCTTGCCCCTCGTGCCTCCCACGTTCATTGAAATGCTGCAAGGTGGTTGGCACGGTTGAAAAGGTGCTGCTCTCGTGGGAGATGCCGCCAATCGCGACCCGCATGGTTGCTCCGCTCCTCACCCTCAGGCTGCGTTCCAAACAGCGGCATGATACCGCCCTCGACGCGGCGTGCCGCACATGTGGCAGATCGGCGGCTACGGGCGTGGGCGCATGCGCGCGTGGGTTAGCCGGAAGAGTGCAGCGCCTCGATCCGGCGCGCGAGAGCGAGGTCGAGCTCGGTGACGCCACCCGCCTCGTGGGTGGTGAGGAAGAGGATGACGTTGCGCCAGCGGATGTCGATATCCGGGTGGTGCTGCGCCTCTTCAGCTAGCGCAGCCACCTGGTTGACGAACGCGACCGCCTCCAGAAAGCTCGCGCACCGGTAGCGTTTGCGGATGCCGCGTTCCTCCCGCCGCCAGCCGGGTAGTTCTTCCAGTGCCCGGTCGATTGCTGCGTTGCTCAACGGCTGCGCCGGTTGCTGTGCGTCCATACCGCGCAGGATAGCAGGTCGGAGGTGACAGGCAACGGTAGGTGACAGGCAACAGGCAACAGGTGACAGAGGGTAGGTGACAGACGGTAGTTGACAGGCAACAGGCAACAGGCAACAGCGGTGGTTCAAATCATGGCGACGGAGCTCGGTCGCTGGAATGGGACTATCGATGCTACGTCCAGTGTCTCCAGAACTTCTGTCATCTGTTGCCTGTTGCCTGTCACCTACCCTCTGTCAACTACTACCCGTCACCCTTTCGCCGGTCGGCTGCTTCCTATTTGAGGGGATAGCCGCAGGCAGCGCCTCTATGCAGCTCCTGTAGCCTCGTGCTTGTCACTTGCGGTGTATCCTTCAGCAGGGTGTACGTTCGCAGTGTCCGGGCAGCGGGCGGGCAGCGGTACCGAGGTTCTCGTTTATGGCGCGTGCGTACTGGCCAGGGTCTGGGGCGCGGCGGGGCGCGGGGGCGTCACGCCGGCTCGGCGCGCGTCCTGCGCGGGTGAACCGGCCCAGGAGCTACCGGCGCTTGCCAGCGCGCACCCGCGCCGCCCTGCTGGCCGGAGCAGCGCCGCGTGCATCCCGCGTCCCGGCGGTGGCACGCATAGGTGGGGTGCTGCTGATCTTCCTCGGCACCTTGATGCTGGGCTTTGTACTGGTTGGCGCTGCCGCTTCGATCGCTGCCTGGAACTACTTCACGTCCGACCTGCCGGCGCTCAACCAGTTCGAGGCGCGCGAGTTCGAAACGACCAAGATCTACGACCGCAACGGCGTGCTGCTCTACGAGGTCAACGACCCGGAAACCGGCTGGCGCACCTATCTCTCGCTTGATGAGATCACCAACAACGACGCCAACCGCTACCTGGTAAGCGCGACGATTGCCGCCGAGGACCAGACCTTTTGGGACAACATGGGGATCGAGCCTGCTGCCATCGTGCGCGGGGCGATCATCAACATCACCGGCCAGGGCAGCTCAGGGGGATCGACGATCACCCAGCAACTGGTGCGACAGCTGTTCCCGGAGAAGATCGGCTACGAACGCAGCTACATCCGCAAGATCCGCGAAGCGATCGTTGCCGTGGAGTTCACCCGTACCTACTCCAAGGAGAAGATCCTGGAGATGTACCTGAACTCGATCTATTACGGCAACCGTGCCTACGGGATCGACGCTGCGGCCCAAGCCTACTTCAACAAGACCCCAGCGGAGCTGAGTCTGGCAGAAGCCTCGATGCTGGCCGGATTGCCGCAGGCGCCCAGCTACTACGACCCGACGCTGAATATGGAAGCGGCTAAAGTGCGCCAGCGCTACGTGCTGGACCAGATGGTCGCTGCCGGCTACATCACGCGGGCCGATGCCGATGCCGCCTGGGCAACTCCCCTTTCCCCGGAATCGCGTGAGAACCGCTTTAACCTCGCTCCGCACTGGGTGAACTTCGTCGTGGCCTACCTGGAGGCGCGCTATGGCGCCGAACAGGTCTACCGTGGCGGCCTGCAGGTTGTCACAACCCTGGACTATGGCCTGCAGCAGGAGGCAGAGCGGGCGGTGCGCGCCCAACTGGCAGCGTTGGAGGGCTACGCAGTCGATAACGGCGCGCTGGTGGCAATGCTCCCCGGCACCGGCGAGATCGTCGCGATGATCGGCTCGCGCGACTATGCCGACGAGACGATTGCCGGGCAGGTGAACGTCACCGTGTCGGAACGTCAACCCGGCTCGGCCTTCATGCCGATTACCTACGCCGCCGCCTTCGAGGCCGGCTGGTTCCCCGGCACGGTGATCTTCGACTACGAAACCCGTTTCCCCACCCCTGGAGCGCCCGAGCCGGAGTATGTGCCGCAGAACGCGACCCGCTTGTTCTATGGGGCGGTGTCGGCGCGCACCGCGCTCGGCTCATCGTTGAACATCCCGGCAGTGAAGGCAATCGAGTTCGCCGGGGTTGGCCCAACGATCGACGTGGCCCACCGGATGGGGATCCGCGACGGGCTATGGCGTGGCACCAACGTGTATGGTCTGGCGCTGACCCTCGGCGGGGGCGAAGTGACCCCGCTGGAGCTGACCAATGCCTACGCAACGCTGGCGAACAACGGCACGTTCATCCCCTATAACCCACTGCTCAAGATCACCCGGCCCGGCGGTACGGTGCTCTACGAGCTCGACCGAGCGGAGGCGTTCGGCAAGGGGCAGCGGGCGCTCGACCCGGCGATCGCCTGGGAGCTGACCGACATCCTCTCCGACCCCGAAGCGCGCTACCCGGTGTTCGGTGCGGGCAATATTCTGGAGTTCCCAGAGCTGGAAGGCCGCCAGATCGCCGCCAAGACCGGCACGAGCGTTGACTTCCGCGATAATTGGACGGTCGGCTACAGCACTGGTCTGGTTGTCGGTGTCTGGCTGGGGAACTCGGACAACTCCCCGATGAACCAGTTGGACGGCATCTCCGGCGCGGCGCCGATCTTCCATGACTTCATGGTGCGCGCGCACGACCCAGCCTACGCCGCGACGTTGGCTGGGCCGGACGGCGCACCCCCGCCGTTGACCTTTCCGATGCCGGAAGGGGTCTCGGAGATCATGATCTGCAGCGCGACGGGCAAGCGCCCAATCATGGGAGTCGGCAACCGTATGGAATACGTCCATGCCGGAGCGATGCCAACGACGCGTTGCGACCAGTTGACCCAGCGCGATGCGGCTGAAATGCAGGCGGCATTGGCAGCGGTGATGAACGACAGCTCACGGTTTACTGAAGAGGGGCTGACCTCAATCTTCGCCTATAGCGCAGCGGTTGCCGGTGGCGTCGGTATCCCCGATAACCCGATCGAACCCACGCCAACACCAACTCCAACCCCGACTCCGACACCAACGCCGACGCCGACGCCGACGCCAACACCGACGCCACCACCCACGCCAACCCCGACGCCGACGCCGCCGCGCATCGCGACCGTGCCGAACCTGTTCGGGCTATCGGAGTGGCAGGCTGGGCAGGTGCTGGCGTCCGCCGGGTTGCGGTTCGGGACAGTCACCTACATTACCCAACGCGACCTGCCGCCGGGGGTGAACATCGAACTGGTTGCAGTTGGTGAGGTGTTCATCCAGTCCCCGGCGCCGGGCACGCGCCTGCCCGGTGGGAGCGCGGTATCCGTCGCGATCCGCGCGGAGTAGCGTCGCCCTCTCAGTCGTTGCGCGCCGCTGCGCGCCGGCCGGAGTTGGTCACGACCACTCCGGCGACGATGGTTGCGCCGCCCAGCAGCATCCAGGCGCTGATCGATTCATCGAGCAAGAGCCAGGCCAGCAACAGCCCGAAGAACGGGGTCATGTACATATAGACCGCCACCTGGGTGGCTTCCAGCGTGCGCAACCCCCGGTTCCAGAGCATGTAGCCGATGAACATCGAGAGCACGCTCATCGTCAGGGTGGCGCCCCAGCCGAGGAGGTTCAGTTTGGCCGGGGCAGTAAGCACGCCGTGGTCGACGACCAGCAGCGGCAGGAACATCACCCCACCGAGCACGGTCGTCGTCGCGGCGATGAAGCGCGGTTCGTAGCGGCCAATCAGTGGTTTCGAGAGGACGGTATAGAGTGCCCAGCCGATTGGCGAACCCATCAGGATCGCTGCGCCGAGCAGGTTATCGGCGGAGAAGCGCGCGTTGCCCCCGCCAAGCAGGAGCACAACCAGGAAACCGAAGAACGCCAGGAAGATCCCGCTGATCTTGCGGCGGGTGAGTGTCTCGCCGATCAGCGCGGCACTGAAGAGCGCGGTGAAGATTGGGTTGGTTGCGCCGAGCAGACTCGCGAGGCCAGCGGTGATGAATGTTTGCGAGTAGGTGATCGCCAAGTTGTGGGCCAGCACGCCGAAGATCGAGATAAGCACCAGCCGGCGCCAGATGACCGCCGGAAAGCGAGGATAAATCTTCCAGGATAGCGCGATCATCAGGGCGAAACAGATGGACGCAAGCTCCACCCGCAGCAACAGCACGCTGGTGGGGCTGATGGTGCGCAGCAAGTAGCGCACTGCGACGAATGTGGCGCCCCAGACGAACGCGACCAGCAGCAGCGACGCATGCGTCAGGAGGGCCTGTTGCCGAGTCACTCCGCTGTCACCCAACCTTCCCCGCTCGTCGTGCTCGGTGCATTGTAGCGGGCTGGTAGGCCGGGGCCGGTACAATGCGCGGGCAAACGACACTGGCAGGGTGGGAGATCAAGGAGCGCAGGTGGCCGGAGAACGGGCTGGGGTCGAGATTGGCGGCACGTTTACCGATCTGGTCTGGCTACGGCCAGATGGCAGCGTCGGCTTCGCGAAGGTCGCGTCGACGCCGGCCGCGCCGGAGCAGGCTGCCCTGGCAGCGTTGGAGCGGGCGGGTATCGACCCGGCGGCCCTGCCGGAGTTGGTGCACGGATCGACAGTGGCGACCAACGCCGTGCTGACCCGCAGCGGCGCGAAGACGGCGCTCATTACGACCCAGGGCTTCCGCGATGTACTGGAACTCCAGCGCCATGACCGCTGGGGCAACATCTACGAGGTCTTCTATCGCAAACCAGCCCCGCTCGTGCCGCGTAACCTGGCGTTCGAGGTTGGCGAGCGTATCGGGGTCGACGGCAGGGTTGTGGTCCCGCTGGATACCCAGAGCGCCCGCGAGGCGCTGCTGGCCGCCGAGGCTGCTGGTGCAGAATCGGTGGCGGTGTCGCTGCTGCATGCCTACCGCAACCCAGAACACGAGCAGGCCATGGCCGAGATTGCCGCCGAAGTTGTGCCGCACCTGCCGTTGACCCTGGCGAGCGACGTGCTGCCGGAGTTCCGCGAATACGAACGCGCCAGCACGGTGGTGATGAGCGCCTACGTGCGCCCGGTGATGGAGCGTTACCTGGGTGGGTTGCTCCGGGAATTGCGCGCGCGTGGGTTCCAGGGCGGCCTTTCGGTGATGCAATCGAGCGGCGGGGTGTTGCCCGCCGAAGCGGCGGCACGCCTGGCGATCCGCACCTTGCTTTCCGGCCCGGCGGCCGGGGTGATCGGCGCCTCGGCCATTGCGCGCGCCGCTGGCTTGCGCGATGTCATCACCATCGACATGGGCGGCACCAGCACCGATGTCGCGTTGCTCCGCGATGGGCGGCCGGTGATCACCAGCGAATCGAAGATCGACCGCCTGCCCCTGCGCGTCCCGATGATCGACATTACGACGGTGGGGGCCGGTGGCGGGTCGCTCGCCTGGATCGACTCCGGCGGGCTGCTGGATGTTGGCCCTGCCAGCGCCGGGGCGCAGCCGGGCCCGGCCTGCTACGGCCGCGGAGGCGCGTTGCCGACGGTCACCGACGCCAACGTTGTCCTGGGGCTCCTGCGCCCGGAGCATTTTCTCGGTGGGGAGATGCAACTGTACCCGCAGGCGGCGCAAACCGCCGTGGAAGGGCTTGGGCTGCCCGGCGACGCGGTTGCCGTGGCAGCGCAGATTGTGCGGGTGGTCGATGCCAACATGACCCAGGCGATCCGCCTTGTCTCGACCGAGCGGGGCATCGACCCGGCCGGGTATACGCTCGTGCCCTATGGCGGGGCTGGGCCGTTGCATGCCTGCCGCCTAGCAGAGGCGCTCGGCATGACACGGGTGCTCGTGCCGCCCTTCCCCGGGTTGGTCAGCGCCTGGGGCCTGCTGGTGGCCGACCTTGTCGTCGACGCCGCACAGACCGACGTGCTTACCGCACCAACCCCACAGCAGATCGAGGAGCGCTTCGTGCTGCTTGAAGCACGGGTGCGCGCCCGCATCGCCGAGCAGCGCCTGCCGGCGGACGGCTGGGTGTTTGAGGCGAGCATCGACATGCGCTATCGCGGCCAAGCCTACGAATTGGCGGCGCCGGTGGATCGGCCAGTGCACGACGTCGCGCAATTGACCGCGCGCTTCCACGCTCTGCACGCCGAACGCTACGGCAATGCCCGCCCAGCCGACGCGGTGCAAACGGTGACCTACCGGCTGCGGGCCGCCCTGCCGGTTGCGCCACTGCAGCCGCCTGCACCGCCCCACAGCGGTACACCGCGCGCGGAGCGGGCATTGGCGGTCGTCGATGGGGAGAGGCGGGAGATTACGTTCTGGGAGCGCGCGCCCCTGCCGGTCGGCTTCCGCACAACTGGCCCATGCGTCGTCGAAGAGCCGACGGCGACGACTTTCGTGCCCCCTGGTTGGCGGCTGGTCGTCGATGGCAACGGCTGCCTCGACCTGCGGCGCTGATGGGTGGCAACGGCTGACGTTGAACAGGGGCACAGGAGGAAGCCGAGGAATGCCACCGGACATGCCGCAGAGCGTTGCGCTCAATATCGTCGGGGAGCAGGTCGCGCTCGGGCCTCTACGCTCCGACCTGCTCGATCTCTACCAGCGCTGGTTGAACGATTTCTCGACGATGCGCAACCTGGGGGATACGCTGCGCCCGACGGCGCGGGAGACGGTTGCCGCCTGGTACGCCCGCCGGACGACGGCGCCTGACACCTTCGTATTCTTGATCTACGCACGTGTCCCAGTGCGGCCAATCGGCATTGCCCAGCTGCAGCAGGTTGACCTGCGCAACCGCTGCGCTGAGTACGTCGTTGCCATCCACGAGCCGGATGCGAGGGGCAGGGGCTACGGCACGGAAGTGACGCGGCTGGTGCTCGACTTCGCGTTTCAATCGGTCGGGCTGCATTCGGTGTATCTGGCGGTGTTCGCGTTCAACCATGGTGCGCGGCGGGCGTACGAGAAGGCAGGTTTCAGCGTCTGTGGCCGTCGCCGCGCTGCCCTGCTGCTCGACGGCCGGTACTGGGACGAGGACATAATGGAATGCCTCGCAAGCGAGTACACGCCGTCCGGCCTTGGACAAGAGCTTACCCCCATCCCGGAGACGTAGCGCTTGCGCACGACGAAGCTTCCCCTCCAGCGTCGTCAGTTGCTTGAAGGTACCGTAGTGGCGGGCGGAGATGCCGCTGCAGTCGAGAGGCGAGACACATGAGCGCAGCAGAAGAAGAGGTCAACCTCGGCATCAGGCCGGCGGAGGAGCGCGACCCGGCAACATTGCGCCGCGCGGCGATCATCACCGCGTCGTGCGCCATTGCCCATGGTGTCCTGCTGATCGTGGCGTTCTATTTGCTCAAAACGCGCGCGCCGTTTGGCGGAGCGAGCGATGAGCAAATCAGGAATTTCTATGCCGACCCCAATAATCGCCGGCTGGTACTGGTGGCCGGGATCTACCTCGTCCCGTTCTCGGCCATTGCCTTCGTCTGGTTCATCGTCGCGCTGCGCATGTGGGAAGCGAACAGCGTCAAGCGCATGAACCAGCTATTCGCCAACATCCAGCTGGTGACCGGCATCATCTACGTCACGCTGCTGCTCTGCGCCGGGGCAGCCCTCTCGGTTGTCGCGACGGGACTTGAGTTCACTGACGCCGCGCTCGACCCTGCCTACGCCCGGCAGTTCCCACAATTCGGCGCGACGCTGTTCCTGACGCTATCGATGCGCATGGCGGCCACGTTCGTGTTCGCCACGTCGAACCTGCTACGGCGTGAGGGGATTCTTCCGCGCTGGTTCCTGACGATCGGCATCGTCGTTGGCTTGCTGCTGCTGCTCTCGGCCTCGATCAGCTCGTGGCTGGTGATCGTGTTCCCCACCTGGTTGGTCGTGCTTGGGCTGATCCTGCTGGACCGAGCGCGTAAGTTAGTTTTCCAACCACAGCCCACCGTCGGGTCAAGGTAGGTCGTTGCTTCAGAGAAGCGCGCCTCAGACAAGGACGATCACACCACTGGTCACCCGTCACTGGTCACTGGTTACTCGACTAGAAGGTGAGCCGCTCACTGCTGCTGGCTAACCGGCGCGGTTGTGCCCCGCGCGCCACGGCGAGTGCCCGCCATTTCGACGACGAGTGACCAGCCCAGGAATGTGCGGGTGATGATGGACACACCCGTGCTTGTGGCGGCGAACAGCACAGCCCGGCTCTCGGTCAGCGTCCCGGCGGTGAGCAGCAGTCAGGTGACAAGCGCCAGCCCGCCACCCGGTCCCGCGAGCCGTCGGACTGTGTGCACCCAGCACCACTGTTGCCACGGTGAGGCAGCTCACGAGCATGGTGCGCACGTCACGATCGCCAACCAGCAGTGGTGACACGAGATTGACGACGAGTATCCAGATGACAAAAGGGACATCGTTCCCGCTGTAGCGGGGCGGCAGGGACCGTAGCGTACGGAGGCGTCCGTTACCGGATAGCCCACCGCCTGGGGCAGGCGTTCCCGATGATGCGTTCATGTGCCACCAGATTTAGTACTTCCGGTGGACACATTGGCGCTCGCCACCGCTGCCAGCTGTCGGAGGATAGTGCGGTCATCCGTGCCTGCAAGGCGGCCCGTTTCGTTCGCCCGATGCGACCCTGGTCGCAGGTCTTCCGCGCCGGGTAGTGGGGGCCGTGGCATAGGAATGTGCGCACCACGACGCACTCTTGGGCGACGGCGGGTGAGACGCCGGATAGGACAGTACTGGGTCGTACCATGACGTTTGGGTGCTGTACGTACGGGACAAACGACCCCATAATTGACACTGCGTCATCGCATTACGTCATGCGGGCCCCGTTCCTGGAGGAGCCCGCAACGATGAAGCAGGAGCCGAAAAATGGGACTATATGAAACGCTCGATGTGCTCGACATTGTCCCGCCCGATACGGCGGCGGCCATGCTGGAGCAGCTCGACCGCAGGCTCGTGGAAGTGATGTGCGATACAGCGACGCCGGAATCGGTCGATCAGGGCATTGCCCAGGGGGTTGCCTACCACCTGTTGCGCGACCGGCTGGCGCGCCGCGCGGCGGAGCCGACCCACGACGCCGCGTGACACCGGCCACAGGCAGCGACATTCGAGCACTGCGGGCGGTTCTGACAGCCGCCCGCTCTTTGTGTCATCCTGCGATGACAAAGTGTTCAGTTTGCTCGCGCGTAACCAATTGCTACAGCGTAAAAAGGTGCTGGGCGTAGGACGAGTCCCACAACGGATCCTGCTCCGGGAAGATATTGTTGACCTGCAGCCAGTGGTGAGCGCGCTCATCGTCCTCACGCTTGAACGGGCGGGAAAGCCCGACGGAGAGCAGCAGGTGACCGCCCTGCCGCAGGCGCTGGCTCACGGTTTGGACGGCCTCGGTGTTTGGGGTGTAGTCTCGCTCTGGCGTGTAGCGGTAGAGGCGCAGGTCGGTAACTGGCAGCGTGCAGTTGCCGTCGTCGGTAACGATGCTGATGCGCACCCGCCCGTGCTCGTTGATCCACAGGTTGCCGGCACGTTGCGGCGCCAGGCAGCCGAGCGATGCCTCGCCCTGTTCCGCTGGAACAACCCAGGTGTTCCGCAGGCGTTGTAGATCGGGGCCAAAGATGGCGCCGAGCGATGACTCTGCCTGGCGCCCCAGCACGCGCCAGAACGAGCTGGCCGGCATCAGGCTCTTCCGTGTGATGCGGTCCAGCTGGACTGCACGGTCTTCAACCTCTGGCTTGCGTCCGACGTTCCGCACGGCCTGCAGCTCCAGCACCGCAGCGAGTTGCAGTGGGCCGCCGTGCTGCGCGGTGAGGGAGAGCGTCAGCGGCCGCTGGGCGACCGGGCGGATGTGTTGGCCGTTGGTCAAGTCGATGCCGGCTACGCAGATGTGGCCATTGCGCATGCGCGTCAGGTGGCTGATGACGATGCGCATTGCACACCGTGCCTAAAGGTGGACGACCGTCACGTCGTCCCAGTGGCGTTGGAGGTACTCCGCCACCAGGCGACGGTGACAGTGCTCGGCGGTCGGTTCAGAGCAGAGCAGGACGGCTGGGCGTTCGAACAGGCTCCGGTCCAGCGTCGTCGCGATCTGCCGTTCCTCCAGCAAGCCGTTGAAGATGCGCACGTAGTCGTCCCAGGAGACACGCTTCTTGCGATAGTCCTCCAACAGTTGCTGAGTTGGCGCAAGACGTGGTTCTTGGACATAGTCTGCATTCAGGATAGCCTGCAGGAAGTAGCGCAGGTCAGCTGACTTGGTGAACCCGGCAAGTTGCGAGGAGTTGCTGATGCGTATGTCGATCAGGCGTTCGATACCGGCGTTCTGGAGCAAGCCAAAGAACTGCTCGGCCGACTTCTGGGTGAACCCAATGGTGTGGATCTGCATCTGCCCTCCCCCAGGTGGAATGGCGCGAGCATAGCACGCTTCCTCACCCGCAGACACCGCCCGGCGGCGACGATGGCAGCCGCCCCTGGAGCAGCGCGTCGATCGCCGGATGGACTTTATCGAGGCGCTCTTGCAGATCCATGTAGCGCAGCGTCTGTGCCCAGTTGAAGTTGCCCTGGCGCTCGTGTTCTTTCAGTTGCAGCAGCCGATCACACGTCAGGCGCCATTCGACTGAAAAGTCGACAAGGGTTGCCTCAGTCACCATGTCGCTCGTTGATGCCAGTTCGGCTGCGTCGTCGATGTCGGCGAGCACCAAGTCAATCAACTCGTCGATCTTGCGCGATGTGTGTGTTGTCAGGTTAGCCATCGGATATCCGGACCCAATCGCGTTACGCTGAGTGAACTCGCCATATAGCCCGTCAAGATCGTACTACTCATGGCCGAATACACAACGAACAGCAGCGCTTCGGGACGAGGGCCGATCCGAGAATCCGGCACACAGTCCCGCGTATTGGCGACGGCGACGGCCAAGGCGCCGTGCCAGTCGCTGTAGATTGCCAACCGGCTTGACGGAACCTGTGCCGCTGCATGGAGATCTTCCTGATACTGTTCAAGCGTCGTCGAGGGCGACCACTGACCCTCGCTGATGCGCTTCAGCAGATGTACCAAGTCTGCCGGCGCCTCGCGTCCAAGGCTTGCTCCGCTCGCCGCACCTCGAAGTCGATGTGTCGTGCGGACGTTATGCTTCGCGAGGGGCGCTGTTGCCAACCGCTGCAGGATCTCCTTGATGTCAGCATCCGTCGGTGCACGTCTCGATGTCAGGAGCTCTTCGATGAGCACATCCGCTACCGAACGCCTCTGTGATGGGGTGCTCACTGACCAACATCCGAGGCGTCATCCGTGCGCGAGTGACCGGCGATCGGGCGCACCGAGCGCCAACGCTCTGGGGCTGGTGGAGTAGCGTCGGGCAGTAGTGCGGGCTGAGAGTAGGTCGCGTTGCCGATGAGGGAGGCTGGGTCCTCCTGCTGGATACTGCCATCGGCGCGCAGGTGCAGCAGGGCGACGCCGTGATCCAGCAGCACCCGCCCGACCAGCAGGCGGCGGTGGCAATCCTGCGGGTTCTCCTCGCTGCACATCAGGGCAACCCGGTACTTTTGGATACCGCTGAGGACGCGCTCGATCCCGCTGCGGAAGGCAGCAGTCTGTGCCATCAGGTCGTACCTGGCGTGTCCTTCGGCGTCGTAGAGCTCGGCGGAGGCGGGCCTGCCGCCGAGCTCCTTGCCGAGGTAGAGGTAGTACAGGCCGGCTGCCGTCAGGCTGTGCCTGATCTCCCGCTGGTTGAACTGCGGGGCCCAGCGCGAATACGGCGCCGAGCGCACATCGACAACTACCTTGATCTCGTGCCGGCGGAGCAGCTGCAGGAACTCCTCGGCGCTCTGGTTGCTGTGGCCGACGGTGTAGATGGACGCCGCCGGTGTGGAATCAGGCGTGTTCAGCAATCTCCGCCTCACTGTAGCCCAGCTCGCGCAGCACCTCGGCAGTGTGTTCGCCGAGCAGCGGAGGTGGGGTGCGCAATGTCGCGTCGGTGACGCTGAGCTTGTAGGGGAAGCCGGTCACGGAGATCGTCCCCAGCGTTGGGTGGTCGATGCGTCGTTCCAGTTGCGCGTGCTGGGTTTGCGGGTCGGCGAACACCTCCGGCACGGTGTAGATCGGGCCGCAGGGCACGCCAGCGGCGTCCAGCGTCGCGACGATGTCGGCGGTCGTCCGCTCGGCGAAGACCGCCTCAATGATTGCCGCTAGTGCCGGCAGGTTGGTGATGCGACCCGCGTTATCGCGGAAGCGCGGGTCGGCGGCGGTCGACTGCATGCCCATGGCGCTGGTGAACTTGGCCCACAGCCCGTCGTTGCCGACAGCGATGTTGACGAAGCCGTCCTTGGTGGGGAAGGTCTGGTAGGGCGCCACGATGGGGTGGGCGTTGAAGGTGCTGACCGGCGCTTCGTGGGTGGCGAAGTAGATCGCCGCCTGGTACGTCAGCAGCGCCACCTGCCCGGCGAGCATCGACGCGTCGATGACCTGCCCCTGCCCGGTCATCTGGCGGTGGTAGAGCGCGCTGGCAATGGCGAAGGCGGCGAACATGCCGGCCGCGACATCGGCGATCGGCACACCGAACTTGGTCGGCTGCCCCGGTGGGCCGGTCACGCTCATGATGCCGCCCATCCCCTGCAGGAT
>QEUZ01000513.1 GCA_003577355.1 Chloroflexota bacterium
TGCCGCACATCAACCACCCAGATGGAGCGGTCGATGTGGTAATCCTCGAACTTGCGCTTGGTCAGTGCGAGGTCCTTCGTTGAGTAGAGCGTCGTACCGTCCGAACGCAGGATCGGCAGGGTGCGGTACGTTTCGTGTTCCAGGCCGAGCTTTTCGTCAATCTTCACGACGGTCAGCCCGTCGGAGATTTCGGCAATCCCCAAGCGCAGCAGCTCCTGGACGATCTCCCGCCCTTCCTGCTCGACCTGGCTTTCGTAAAACCAGACATCGAACTCGATGCCCAGTTCCTCGTAAATGCGGTCGAACCCTTCCAGGCTCCACTGGCGGGTTGTCTGCCAGAGGGTCATGTACTCCGGGTCTTCGCGCTCCCAGCGCTGGAAATCCTCGCGCACCTCCTGCTGCCAGCGTGGTACGTGTGGCCACCAGTCCAGCGTTTGACTCAGACGATCCCATCGGTCGTAGCGCTCCAGGGTGTCTTCCAGCGTCACCAAAGGCGGGATCGTCGGCGGCCCACCGGAGTGCGAGGGGATCGGCGGCGCCTGCTGCGGCCCCTCCGCGCGGATCAGCTCCAACTCGTCGCGCAATTGCTGGCCAACGATCGGCCAGAAGCGGGCGATTGTCAGGTCGTCGAAGAACGCATCGGCGCGGATATCGCGCTGGTTCGCGATTTGCCCTAACAGGTAAGCAACATCCTCGCCCGGTGCACCGGTCTTGTAGAGCTCCTTGCACATGCGGTCGATCGCGCCGGAGAAGCCAGCGTCCATCTTCGCCAGCTCGTTGAGCAGGCCGACAACCTCGTCGCGGTACTCCAGGCGGCGCACCGCTTCGGTGTAGATCTGCCCCAGCCAGCGCCCGCGCTGGTGCTCGGCGACCACCTCGTTGGCGTGGAAGCGCTGGTAGCACCACAGGCAGCGCACGACGTGCATGCCGATATCGCCGGGGTACGTTGCCCGCAATGTCTCGTAGCCAGCGAATGCCATGATCTTGGCCAACGCGTTGCCCAACGCGGCGTTGCGCAGGTGGCCGACGTGGAACTCCTTGTGGGTATTCGGCTGCGAATACTCCACCATCACCTTGTCGGCCTGCTTCGGGCCACGCCCATACTCCCCGGCCTGTTCGATCACGGTGCGCACCACCTCGTTGGCCAGGAAATTCGTGTTGAAGTAGAGGTTGATGTAGCCGTTGACCGCTTCAACCCGCGCGAACTCCTCGCGGCTCTCCAGGCGCTGGGCGATTGCGGCAGCGATACTCTGTGCTTTCTCGCGCACCTGGCCCTGTTGCAGTGCCTTGAGCTCTTTCTTGGAAAGCCCCTCCGGCACGTCCTGTGGTTCACGCGCCATGGCCTCGTTCGCCAGCGCAAAGCTCACCGACGCCGACGTCCCCCACGAGCCAGAAAACGGAATGGAACGCATGTCGAACGAACGACGGCCAAAGCCCATTTCCTCAATGATGTCGTTGATGATGCTGGCGGCCTGTTGTTCGTACTTGCGGAACATGCATTTCTCCGTCTTGAACCCGCGGACCACGTCGGCTGTGGCCGGAACGTGAAGTATTCCACGCCGGTCACACCGGCACCGTGTTCACAGGCCCATACACACAACTCAGCAGTATCCGAATCCGGGCGAAACGCCATTGCTGCTGGCTCGTATCGACGGCACTGGCACTGCGCGGCTCCGGGTCCCGGCGCGGCGAGGGCTGGACTCAACCACCAGCCTGCCCTTCGCATAAGGTGACGATGTCGGCCGAATCCATTGACGCGGCTCCTTGGCGGTGCTACGGTGTAGCACCGTACGGACA
>QEUZ01000066.1 GCA_003577355.1 Chloroflexota bacterium
CCTGGGGGATCCTCTACTATAGTTTTCCGGTGTTCCTCACCCCGATGCGCACCGAGCTGGGCTGGTCGACAACGGCCCTGACCGGAGCCTACTCCGTTGCGCTGCTCCTCTCCGGGTTCGCAGCAGTGCCGGTCGGCCGTTGGCTCGATCGCCACGGGCCGCGCGCCATCATGACTGCTGGTTCCGTGAGCGCGTGCCTGCTGGTGTTCGCCTGGGCGATGGTCGACAGTCTCTGGGGCTTCTACCTGATCTGGGCCGGCATCGGCATCACGATGGCGGCAGTGCTCTACGAGCCGGCGTTTCAGGTTGTCGCAGTTTGGTTCTCCCGCCGCCGGGCAGCGGCCCTGACGTTGCTCACGTTTATCGGCGGCTTCGCAAGCGTCATCTACCTGCCGCTTGCGAACAGCCTGATGACGCGCCTCGGCTGGCGCGACGCTCTCGTTGCTCTGGCACTGGTCCAATTGGCCGGGACGCTACCAATCCACGCTCTGGCGCTACGCCGCGCACCGAGTGACATTGGGCTCGGCCCGGATGGCGACCCGTTGAGGCACGATGCACCGGCCATTGCCAGGCGCAGGTCTGCGCCAGCAGTTTCGGTTGCTCTGCGCTCGGCGTTGTTCCGCTGGCTGGCCACGTCGTTCGTGCTTGCGACAACAGCGACAATGGCAATCACGATTCACCTGATCCCGTACCTCGTCGAGCAGGGCTACTCAGCGAGCTTTGCGGCTGGCGCGGCTGGCCTCATCGGCGTCTTTGCCCTACCGGGGCGTCTCATATTCACGCCGCTGGGCTCCCGCGTTGAACGCCGCTACGTGACCGCGCTGATGTTCGTATTACAAACCCTCGCGCTGCTGGTCTTGATCGCCGCATCTTCACGCTTGGCGGTACTTGCGTTCGTCGTGCTGTTCGGGGCTGGTTTCGGCGCGATCACCCCGGCGCGCGCCGCATTAGTGGCCGAGCTGTTCGGCACGGAGCACTACGGCTCGCTCAACGGGGTTCTGGCGTTGGCGATCACGCTCTCACGAGCCATCGCGCCGGTTGGCGCAGGGGTGCTGGCCGGTTGGGCCGGATACACCTCCACGCTGTGGAGCCTCGTCGCACTCTCGGCCATTGCTGCTATCGCCGCGTTGCGGCTGACGCCCGCTGGACCCCAGCGTGAGGACATCGAACGCCGCGTTCAGCAACACGCTTGACATCGATTCGGACGCTTCGTATATTTACGAAAAGATCATCGGTTTTTTACGAAGGGAACCAACCATGGCGAGCGTCCAATCCCCCAGCGATATCCGCGAGGCAGTCCTTGAGAAATACGGCCAGGCCGCTCGATCGGTCCTCCAGGGGTCGCAAGCCAGCTGCTGCGGCGATGGCTCCAGCGCCGCAGCAAGTTGCTGTGGCGGGGGTTCCACAGCCTCGCCGATCATCATTGGCAACTACAACCCTGAGGAGACCCGCAGCCTCCCCGCCGAAGCGGTGCTAGCCTCGCTCGGTTGCGGCAACCCAACCGCTCTTGCCGAATTGCGCCCGGGCGAAGTTGTCCTCGACCTCGGTTCGGGCGGCGGCATCGACGTATTGCTCTCGGCACGGCGGGTTGGCCCAACCGGCTTTGCCTATGGGCTGGACATGACCGACGAGATGCTGGCGCTGGCGGAACGCAACCGCGTGGCGTCCGGCGTTGAGAATGTCACGTTCCTGCGCGGCCAGATCGAAGCAATCCCACTGCCGGACGCCAGTGTCGACGTGATCATTTCCAACTGCGTGATCAATCTCTCAGTCGATAAGGATGCCGTGTTGCGCGAGGCGTTCCGCGTGCTGCGTCCGGGTGGTCGCTTTGCCGTCTCCGATATCGTCATCCAGGGAGAGCTGGCGCCAGAGATCAAGAGCAGCATGGAAGCATGGGCAGGCTGCATCGCCGGGGCGTTGGAAGAGCAGGACTACATCGCGCGCCTCAACCGCGCCGGCTTCGCCGATGCCTCGGTCGAAGTGACCAAGGTCTACGACACGGCTGAAGCCCTCGGTGAGTGCCTCCCGGCGGAGCTTGCCGGTTCCAGCGCTGCATCAGGCAGAATTGTCAGTGGGTTCGTGCGGGCCACCAAGCCCGCCAGCACCAGCTAAGTCGTTCCGGCCCGCCGGCCCGGATACGACTGGGCCGGCGGATGCCAGGAGGGAACGTACGTGAAGACCGTCGAAATGCCGAACGCCGTTGATGAAACGGTCGTCACCATGCTCCGGGCCGTTGCCAACCCGGTGCGTTACCGCATTCTGCAGATCCTCAAGGAACGCGGCGAGTGTCAGTGCGGCCCACTCGGCGACTCATTGCCGATTGCCCCATCGACCCTCTCACAGCACCTGAAGGTGTTACGCGAAGCCGGCCTGATCCGCGGTACAGTCGATGGTCCGGGCATTTGCTACTGTCGGGATGAGCTGCGCATCGACTGGCTGAAAGAGCAGCTCAGCGAGCTGTAGTGGCCGCCGCTGAACCTGGCGACCAGCGGCGAACATCCCGCGCACCAGCAACGTAATGCGCCTCGAAGATGGGTTCCGCGAGGATCGCCAGCACATGCAGCGGCTCATCCCCAACGTTCGTGAAGCCATGCACCGCTCCCGCCGGTACGACGATCGTGGAGCCTGCGCTGCATGCGCACTCATCTTCTGAAACAACAACCTGCGCTCGTCCGGCGAGGATACGGAGCACTTCTTCAACTGCATGGCTATGCAGTGGCGCGCCGTGGCCAGGCGTACACCACTGCTCGAACACCGTCAGCTGCGCAGCGCCGGTCGCTGCAGATGCCAACAGAAGCGTCTCAACCCCATCACGCCAGACCTCGCGCTCAACGGCAGTATCCTCACGAACACGCATCGGTTGCCTCCAGGTTCAATCGTCGGCTGCCGCTGCCCGCACGGTGATCGGCGCTTCGATCGGTTCCGTGAGCATTTCGTAGAGCCGCGAGCGACAGCGGCGAAACTTGCGCTCGAACGGTCCGTATCCAAAGGTCGAAGGAAACAGCGATTCCAGCGTCACCTCGCCAGACAGATACAGCGGCACCCGGTAGTCGTACAGCTTGTCAGCAAAATGCACAAAGCGCAGCGCAGCATCCTGATCGGGCAGCGGTGCGACATCTCGCAGCCACAGTGGCGGCAAGCTCGCAGCAATGCGCGCATAGTGGATCGGATGCAGCGCTGCCAGGGAACGCAACAGCCGCGACCAGTCCTCGCCGACGACAGCAATCCCGTCGTTGGGCAGGGACCCGTTCGCGAGCAGTCGCATCGGCCGGGCGTCGGCAGAAAAATGCCGGTGACGGTAATCCTCTCCATCAATGCGCAACGTGTCGAACGAGGCCGCCAACTGCCCGATCTCGCGCTGAAACGCGTGCGCGCTGAAACGCCCCTGCCCAAGCTCATTTGGCAGGGTATTCGACGTCGCGATCACCCGCGCACCCCGCTCGAGTGCTCCGCGCACAAACGAAGTCGCGAGCATCGTGTTGCCGGGGTCGTCCAGCTCGAACTCGTCTAGGCAGATGAGGTCTGCCGCGCCGAGCAGATCGAGCGTGCGTGCCATACCAAGCGCACCAACGACGTAGGTAAGCTCCTGGAACGAGAGGTACGCGCGGTCGAGACCCTCGGCCGCATGCCACGCGGCAGCGATCAGATGCGTCTTGCCGACGCCGAAGCCACCATCGAGGTACAAGCCGCGCCATTGCGGCTCCGGCCGGCGCAGCACGCGACCAAACAGGCGCGTCGAACCACTTCCACGTTCCTGCAACGCGCGCACTGCCGCGGCAACCCGCTCGCTCGCGATCCGTTGTGACGGGTAGCCCGCGGCGGGCTGATAGGTGTCGAACGTCGCCGACCGGAAGCGCGGCGGGACTGCGAACGAATCCAGCGTCGGGGCTGCAATTCCCTTCCCGTCCGGCGCCACACCATCGAAATATTGCTGCACGTATCACCCACTCCACGCGGTACATTCGCCGTGCAAACTCTACCAGTCGGGTGATTGAACTGGATGCAGAAATGGGGGAACTGTGGAGACCATCGACGACCTGCTGTGGGAAATCGGAGAAGCCGGGCTGCGGCTCACCGAGCTGCGGGCGCTGGAGGGCGCGGCAGGGAATATCTCGGTGTATCTTCCAGGGGGAAGCGCTGCCGCGCTTGCGGGCATCACCGAGGTGTTCTCTGCCTCCAGCGACTGGCGTCCGCCCAGTGCCGAGCGCCTGCCTGCCGGCGTGCTGTTGGTGACCGGCACCGGAAAGCGCCTGCGTGACGCCGCCCGCTCCCCCGCGGCTGTCTTGTGCGCGATCGTCATCGACGGGAGCGGGGCATGCACCCTGCGCCATGCGCCGGAACACGCGGTGCGGCCTACCAGTGAGATCGATAGCCACTTCGGCATCCATGCTGCATTGGCAGCAACCGGCGCCCAGACGCGCACGATTATCCATGCCCAGCCGCCACACCTCACCTGGCTCAGCCACATACCCGCCTACCGGCACGACGGCGTGATGAACCGCCAGCTCTACCGCTGGCAACCCGAGACGATCGTGATGCTGCCGGAAGGGCTAGCGGTGCTGCCCTATGTCACACCAGGCACGCCTGAGCAGGGGGAACAGACGACGGCAGCAGCGCTGCAGCAGCGCGTCATCATCTGGGCCAAGCATGGCGTCATCGTCCATGTCGCTGGCGGGCCGCTGGCGGCTGTCGACCTGATCGATTATGTCGAGGCCGCCGCCCGCTACGAAGTGCTCGATATCCAGGCTGGCAGCATCGCCGACGGCCTTTCCGGCCGAGAACGCCAGAAAATCGCCGCGCGCTTCGGGGTTGTCCCGCTGCAATCGCTTATTGGCGACGAATGACCGCAACTTCACGGGCACGGCCGACTTGACTGCACGCCTGCGCAAGAGACACGCACCATCCGTGCGATGACGACACGTGCACCGGCGATGCGGAACGTGCTGATCTGCTGAGCGGGCAGGGATCAGCGCTCGACGGTCGGCATAACCGCATGGTCGGAGGACAACGCTATTCCCGGCGTTTTGGCCTATTGGACACGCCGGAAGCGCAAGCGCCGCTTGGGCTGTGCTGCGCGTGCAGCCGCAGCCGCAACGTTCCAGCGCTGGACGGAGCGTTCAACCTGCATCCGTTCATCATATTCCAGCGCGATCCAGGGAAACTTGCCGGCGTTAATCGACTGGACGAGGTCATCCACCGCCCAGTAGCCCAGTTCCTCGCACTTGCGCTGTACGGGCGCAGGCAACCCGAGAACGTTCAGCGGCTCAGCATCCCAGTCCAGGTCCATCCGGCCGAGTGCCGGCTCCAGCACCCGCACGGTCACGATGCCAAGGCCTAGCATCATGGCAACGAGCGAAGGCCCCGACAGGAGCATGCTCGGAAAGAGCATCCAGCCTGGCCAATCCGCCATATTGCGCACGATCGTGACGATACCGCCGATACCGACGGTCGCGAGCACCAGACCTGCCAGCGTGGGGTGCTGGCGAAAAAAGGCCGGCGCCCCTGGGGTAAACGGCTCGTGGCGCTGTTCGCGGGTGAGCCGAAGCGCGCGGCGACGCAGACCAAAGCCATGGAACCAGTCCACCGCCGCGCTGCTCCCTTCGTCGTCGCAATGTGCCGGGTAGGCCAACACGGCCCAGCGTGCGCCGAAGTGTAGCAGAGAGCCTGCCGGTGGCTGCCTATTCCAGCCAGCCGTCGCGCTGAAGGATTTCCACCGTCAATAGGCCCAGCGTAATCTCTTCACCCGTGCCAACTTTGTCCGGCCACCATTCAAAGCGCGCTCGCTCGAACACCTGCATGACAACCTTGCGGCCATCGGGCATGATCCGCGACCATTCCTCGGAGAGCGGATAGCCGAACGATGTCAGCCCACCGTTCTGCTCCCAGAACACCTTGAAACCATGCGACAGCGAATGCTGCGTCTCCGGGAAATAGCGAGAATGCTCGGTCGAGGTGTATGGGGCGATTGGTTTACGCGCATCGGGGTCGATATACGTCTGATACCCCAACAGGTCGGCTGTCACCCAGGGTGGAGAACCGTCGTCTGGGATGTGCAGCTGCAGCACGGCCCGCTCGAAGTACTGGACGAAGCGCACCTCACCGCTGATCTCCGCCTGCCGGAAGAACTCGGTGATCGGCAAACCGAAGATGCGCCAGCCGCCAGTGGTGTACCAGAAGGTCAGCAGGTCGTTCGGCACGTTATGGCGGGTCTCGGGAATATAGCCGTAGCGGCCATCCGTGATCGGCTCGGCCGGCGCGAAGAAGGGCGGCTCGTCCCAGTAGCGCGAGGGGATGTCGGGGAACATCGCCGGCAGCTCAGGCAGCTCGTAGTGCGGCGGGCTGAGCCAGAGGAACGTGACCGTTACCCAGTCGGAGCCGGTCATGCCTAGCTCGTGAAACGCCCCGTCGGCAATGTCCATGCCGCCGGGGGAGGTGACGACGCGGCCCCAATCATCCTTGCCGCCATTGAACCCATCGTAATAGGCGGCTGCAGCTTGCGGATAGCCCTGCGGCAGGGCCGACCACTTGCGCTGGCTCGGCGGGTCCCAGTAGTTATCGTCGATATTCCAGGGACCAACATCCCACACCGGCAGGATCAGCGAGCGCCCCTTGTACTCGACCTTCACCTGGAACTCGGCGCCACCCTTGCTCGAGAGCACGCAGAAACAGGGGAGCGCAACGAAATAATCCTCCGGTTGGATCACATGCCCATTCGCAGTTGTGTGGCCAACCAGGCCTTCCTGGTACGCGTAGACCCGAAAGCTCGCGCCGGTACCATCAGCCACCGGGCCGTACTGGTTGTTGTCATGGACACGCGCCTCCGGTGCAGCGGGATCGACGACCGGTGGGGCTTCGTACGCTTGAGCGGGGAACGCGCTTAGTGCGACGAACAGCGCGACGCAGGCGACTGCGATGCGCCCTCGCTGCGTGCGCTCGCATCTCGTTCTCGGCAACGTGACGACACCTCCGCTAGCGCATGGTTCCGAACACACTCAGGGCAAGGCGTGTGTACGTTCACATTCTTGCCATTGTCGAATGTATCATGCAGCGCAGGCTATCGCAATTTTGACTCCATGTCAAAGACGCAAGTCGCTGTTGTTGTTACCAATGTCGCGTTTCGCGCTGCTTCCTGCGACGAGGTTCACGCATTCGTCGTGGCTTCCCCGGTCGCTTCCTCCTGGGCATCGGCGCTGGGAAGCTTGCCCAGCTTGCCGTTCAGCACCATCGCGCCGAGGCAATCCAGGATGCCATAGACTCCCAGCAACGCGGTGATGTCGGAAACATCGTACGGCGGCGAGACTTCCACCACCTCCATCCCGATCAGACCCTCCGCAGCAATGCCGCGGATCATGCGCAGCACCTCACGCGGCAGCAGGCCGCCAGAGGCAGGTGTGCCGGTGCCTGGCGCGAATGCCGGGTCCACCGAGTCGATGTCGAAGGAGATCCAGACCGCCTTCGCGTTCTTCCAGGCAATCTCCAGCGCGTATTCGACGATGCGGTCCGGGCCGAAGCGGTCGACATCGTCCACCGTCATGACCGTCGCGCGGCGGTCGCGCGCGATCTTCATACCTTCTTTGGAGCCTGTCCAACCGCCGATGCCGATCTGGACCAGGTTCGTCGGTGGCGCATTTGGGATGTTCGTTGCGTGGAAGAACGGCGCGCCGTGCATGCGCTCATCCTGGTTGTACTCCGACAGGTCGGAGTGGCGGTCGAAGTGGATGATCCCAATGTTGCCGTCGATGAACGGCGCCAGGCCCCGCACGTCCGGATAGCCAATGGCATGGTCACCACCGAGGACGATCGGGAAGACTTCGCGCTCCGCCACGTAGGAGATCGCCTTCGCGATCTGGTCGAAGCTCTTCTCCAAGTTCGCCGGGATAACCGAAATGTCTCCGGCGTCCACCATCTTGAGCGCCTTGCCGATGTCAACGCCAAGCCCGCTGTTGTAGCCGCCAGTCAGGCTCGAAATGCGCCGCATGGCTTGTGGGCCAAAGCGCGTGCCTGGTCGGAATGTCGTGCCGCCATCGTAGGGCGCTCCGATGATGACGACATCCTGCCCGTCCAGCTTGCGCATGTCTTCGAGGTATTCGCAGTTCATGAAGGTGCCGCTGTTGAACCGCCAACGCCCGCGCGAAAACAGCGGGATGTTGCGGTCGCGGACACTCTCCGCAGATTGCAGCCCATACGCCAGCAGTTCCTCCTGGCGCTCGGAATCACCTTCGGCGTCCAGGATATGGCTCTGCTGCATCGCCCACGTACCGTTCAGGTCGTCACGCCTGATCGGTTCGCCTCGTTCACGTTCGATCACGACCACCCACCTCTTTCGGGTCCTCCGGCAAGCCGCCGGGTCACGGTGTCCAGCGAGAGACTACACGCCAGGACCCGCAGTGTGAAGGGGGAAAACAGACGCCGGAGAAGATTGGCGACCTTCTCCGGCGTGAACGATGGTTCGGATAGCCCAATACGGACTCAGCAGACGCACGTCCCACCGGAACAGACGCCGATGGCGCCCTGTTCGCAGCCGCACTCAGCACCGTCATCCGGCAGACAGGTCACCTCGCCGCCGTCGATGCCGTCGTCGCAGAACATGCACTCGCCGCAGTCATATGGCGCCTGTTGGCACGCCCCGGCCACGCACGTTTCGACCGTGCAACCGTTTCCGTCCCAACAGTCTGCGTCCTGCGTGCAGCAGGCCGTGACACTGGGGGGCCGGCAAATGCCAGAGCAACAGACTTGTTGCCCCCCCGCGCCACACGAGCGCATATCCGGCCCGGCGACACAACGGCCGCGCGAATTGCACGTCTGACATTCGTTGCACAGAGCCTCACACGTGTGCGTCGTGCTATTGCAGCGGTGGCACGGTGGGCAATCTGCCTGGACACAGCACGAGTTTTCCGCCTCGATGTCGATACAAATGCCCACGCAGCAGACGCCAGTTGCTCCCGACGGCAAGTCACACGCGGCCCCACTCGCGGCGAAGCAGGCGAAATCCCCTTCGTTCGGCCCGAACACGGTGCAGGAGTAGCACGGGTCGCAACTCGGAGTCGTCACGCAAAGGCCGTCGATGCACCGGTTGAGCGTGCATGGGTCACCATCGGCACAATCATCGTTGGTGCTGCAGACCCGCGCACAAGTCGTGACGCCTGCTGGACGGCAGAGTCCATCGCAACAGATACGCGCACCGTCTCCGCAGGGGGTTTCATTTGGCGCGTTCAGGCAGAGTCCGCCTGCTCCACATACCTGGCACTCACCACAGTACGGCTCGCATATCCCGGCAGAACTGCAACGGTGGCATGGCGGGCAGACCGGGACGCAGTCTCCCTCCTCATCGCAGGCGTGACATGGTGGACAGGTCGAAGTGCACACGCCAGCGACGCAGACCTCACAGGCGCCACAGGTGGACTCGCAGGCGCCGGTCGCGTTGTTGCACGCTTCGCAGGGACTACACGTCGTGACGCACGCCCCGGTTGCCGGATCGCACGTTTCACATGGACCGCACCGCGATGTGCACCCGCCGGTGGCCGGGTCACATACTTCGCACGGTCCGCACTGCGAGACGCATGCACCGGTGAGCGGGTCGCACTCCTCACATGGCCCACAGAGAGGCACGCACGTTCCGGTAGCCGGGTCGCACGACTCACACGGACGGCAGCCAGGGGTGCACGTGTTCGTGGCCGGGTCGCACACCTCACAGCCGGTACAGAGGGACCGACAGCCGCCCGTAGCCGGGTCACAGACTTCGCAGGCGCCGCATTGGAGTGGCCTGCAACGCTCGCTCTGCGGATCGCACTCCTCACACACACCGCAGCGAGGTCGACACTCGCCAGTCTTCGGGTCGCAGCGCTGACAGGGCGGACATTCCTTGCGCCGGCACTCACCGGTTGCAGGGTCGCACTCCCGACACGGGTTGCCACACGTCTTTGGGACGCATTCCCCACTGCTATGGTCGCAGCGTTCGCATGCACCGCACTCCTTCGGCTCGCAGGTGTCGGTGTCGGGGTTACACACCCGACATTTGCCGGCGCAGTCCCGTGGGACGCACACGCCGCTGGAGTGGTCACAACGGTGACAGGGTGGACAGTCGATCGGCTCGCAGACCCCCGTCAGCGGGTTACAGCGCCGGCACGGGCTACCACACTCGCGCGGCTCGCACAGGTTGTTTTTCAGGTTACAGCGTTCACACGGGGGGCAATCAACCGGCTCGCATGTGCCGGTCTGCGGATTGCAGACGCGGCAGGGGGCGTCACACTCCCGCGGCTCACATGCACCGGTGCGCTTGTTACAGCGCGTGCATGCCGGGCACGTGCCACAGCCCTTGCCCCCGCCGGTCGCTGCGGCGTCGCGCGCGCCGACAAACGCCAGGACCGAGGCCGAAATAGCCCCTGCCAGGGCCTTCAATACACTCCGGCGAGAAGCGTTGCGCGCTAACGTACGGGAAAGTTCGTCAAGGTCGTGGTCGCTCATGCTCTTCCCCCAACATTCATACACAGGCGCCGGCCATCCGGCGGGTGGCAATACTCGTGGAGGTCAATACATCTACCGACAGGACGCCGATGGAAAAAGTCCCGCACAGCACGGCGCTGGACGGGCGAGATGTAGGCCACACATGCACGGGAATACGGCCGTGCGGCGTGGCCGGCGGGGTGCGATATGCACAGAATACCGGCAAATGACGGCATTGTCATCTACGCTAAGTACCACCCAATAGCTTGTGCCGGGCAAAAGACCGCAGACCCAACGCTATGCCTTCGGCGTCGATCCGCGCTCCGTCGCACGCCGCTCGGCAGTCGCCAGCAGGTCGATCATCTCCATGGTTTGCACCGCAAGTGGGCGCAGGAACACCCGGGCGGCCACGCGCTGCTGTGGGCGCGAGCCACGCCCTGTGGCGCAGGTGTAGTGCAACCTCGTTGCATTGCGCACGAGAAACCGCTCCGCCAACCCACGACCTGGGCCGGATATATGCACCAGGCGAACCTCCCGCTGCTCAGGAACGGCGACACACCGGCACACGCAGCGCAGCGGAAATCCGAAACGGGCGTAACCGATCTCCCAGGTATCGTTGTCCTCACGCTGGCGCGTGTAGCGCACGTGCGGCAACAGGTTGGGCCAGCGCGCGAGGTCCGACGCCAGGTCGTAGACCGTCGCGGCCTCGCCGTCGATGGTCACCTCGTGGGTCCAGCGCATCGCGGTACCATCCTGTTCCAGTCGCCGGCAACGAAAGGAGCGCCCACAATGGGAGAAGCCTGGCAGCGCGTCGTCGCCTCGGGAGTCGTCGACGGCCCGATCGTGCAATGCATTGAGCCACCACCCGCCGGGCTGCTCGCCGGGATCGAGCTATTCAACGCAGGACTCTACTACGAATGCCACGAGGAACTGGAGGCGATCTGGCACGTCGAGCGCGGCCCGATCCGCTATCTCTACCAGGGCATCCTGCAAATCGGCGTCGGCTTCCACCACTGGCGTCGCAACAACTTTCGCGGAGCGTACCTGTTGTTGCGAGACGGGATCGATAAGGTCGACCGGTTCACCCCAAGCTGCATGGGGCTCGACACCGAGCGGCTCTGCCGGGAGGCGCGCGCGTGTCTGGCGACGCTCCACGCCCTCGGCCGGGACGACATGGCGAGCTTCGACTGGAGCAGCGTGCCACGCATCCGGCAGTGTTGCCCAGACGCATGAGGCCGTGCCGGCAGGCGTGGTAGGCTCTGGCCCAGTAGCGTTTGGGACGAAACGGAGGAACAGTGTGGTCGCGGTAGATGGGACACGTGTCCGGGCAGATGTGCCGGTAGACGACACTTGGGACCTGGGAGCGATCTACCACGACCAGGCGGCCTGGGAAGCGGATATCGAGCAGGTGCGTGCCGACCTACCCCGGCTCGTCGCGTTTCAAGGGACCCTCGGCACGTCGGCCAACACACTGCTCGCCGCGCTGGAGCTGGAAGAAGCAATCAGCGAACGCCTGACGCGGGTCTACTCCTGGGCAGGGTTGAAAAAGGATGAGGACAATACTTTCACCGACGCGCTGGTCAACTACGACCGTGCAGTCAAACTGAGCGTCGAGGCCGGACAAGCCAGCGCATTCATCGAACCGGAGATCCTCGCGCTGCCGGAGGGCGCCGTCGAAGCATATTTGGCCAGCGAACCAGGACTCGCGCGTTTCCGCCATGCACTGGAAAACCTGCTGCGCCTGCGCGCGCACGTGCTATCCGCCGAGATGGAACAACTGCTCGCTCGTGCAGGCGAGATCGCCATGGGGCCGAACTCGATCTTCACCATGCTCAACAATGCAGACATTACCCACGGTACCATCACCGACGAACACGGCAACGTTGTCCCACTCACCAAGGGCAACTATTTGCGCTACATGGAGAACCGGTCGCGGGAGGTACGCAAGGCGGCCTTCGAAGGCATGCACGCCCCCTATATCGCCCATCGCAACACGATCGCCGCCACCTATGCGGCCAGCGTCAAGACAGATGCGTTCTTCGCCGCCGCGCACAAGTACAACAGCGCCCTCGAGGCGACGCTGTACCCCAACAATATCCCCGTCGCGGTCTACGACAACCTTGTCAGCACCGTCAACAAGCATCTACCGGTGCTCCATCGCTATATCGCCCTGCGCAAGAAGGTGCTTGGGCTGGACCGCCTGGCGGTCTACGACCTGTATGTGCCAATTGTTGAAGATGTCGACAAGGAGTACTCCTTCGAGCAGGGCGTGGAGATTACGCTGCGTGGCCTTGCCCCGCTCGGCGACACGTACCGGCATGACCTCAGGGCTGGGCTGGATTCGCGCTGGGTCGACATCTACGAGAACCGCGGCAAGACCAGTGGCGCCTATTCCTGGGGGGTCCATGGCGTCCACCCATTCATCCTGATGAACTGGTCCGGCCGGATGGACGATGTGTTCACCCTGGCCCACGAAGTCGGCCATGCAATGCATTCCTGGTATACGTCGGCCAACCAACCGTTCACGTACGGTCGGTACACCTTGTTCGTCGCCGAAGTCGCCTCAACCGTCAACGAGCTGCTCCTGACCGACGCACTCCGCAAGGAAACGTCTGACCGCGCCGTCGAGATGTACCTGATCAACCACGCGCTGGAGGACTTCCGCGGCACCCTCTTCCGCCAAACCATGTTTGCCGAGTTCGAGCGCTGGTCGCACGCTCAGGTCGAGTCCGGCGAAGCGCTCACGCCGGACGGACTCAGCGAGAAGTACCGCGAGCTCTGCACACGTTATTACGGCCCAGATGTCGATGTCGATGACTTTGTCGCGATCGAGTGGGCGCGTGTCCCGCACTTTTACCGCGCGTTTTA
>QEUZ01000514.1 GCA_003577355.1 Chloroflexota bacterium
GGATGCACTGGCGCCATGTCAGCCTCATTTCTAAACATAATAAGTATACCGCAACCATAACGCAGGGAGTTGTTAGACGGCATCCAGGGATCGAACTCCGCGAACCCGCCCTGCGAGAAAGCGTCTCCTCGTCGACGCCACCCCTTGTGACAAGAGGCACTCCAGTCAGGTCGCGATCCGGTTGGTGCGTGCTACCTCGGCCAGCAGGTAGCCACTGTCCTTGATCGTGCGTTGCTGGGTAGCGAAGTCGACGTGGACCACTCCGAACCGGCGTTCGTAGCCGTAAGCCCACTCGAAGTTATCCAGCAGCGACCAGGCGAAGTACCCGTGTAACGGAACACCGGCAGCGATGACACACGCTGCCTGTGCGAGATGGTTGCGGAAATACGCGACACGCCGATCATCGTGGACACGACCATCGCCTGCGAGGGTGTCTTCAAAGGCCGCGCCGTTTTCGGTGACGTAGATGGTGGGAGGAGCGTAGCGTTGATGGACGTCGAGCAACGTGTCATAGAGGGCGTTGGGCGAGACCTCCCAGCCCATCAGGGTGTACTCGCCGGGCGGGTTGACCCGGCGCCAGTTGATCGGCGGCAGGGTATCGCCTGCCGCGACCAGCGAGCGACGGTAGAGGTTGACGCCGAGGAAGTCGATCGGGCGGCTGATCTGCCGCAGGTCCCCGGGCGCGACCGGCGGGGCGGCCTCGCCGACGAGTGTCAGCATATCCTCCGGGTAGCGGCCGTGAAAGAGTGCATCGAGATACATACGGTTCTGGATGCCGTCATAGCGCCTGGCAGCTGCGATGTCCTCCGGCGCGTCGGACGCGGGCGCGACGTGGTTGACGTCGAGCACGATGCCGACCTGGCTACCGGGGGCGTTGGCGCGCAAGATATCGACTGCCGCACCATGGGCCAGCAGCGCGTGGTGTGCGACGGTGAGGGCCGACTGCAGGTCCAACCGCAGGCCGGGGGCGTCCTCTCCTTCCAGATAGCCGAGCATACCGAACGACCATGGTTCGTTGAGGGTCATCCAGTGGCGCACACGGTCGCCGAGCGTCCGGCTGACAACATCGACGAAGGCGGCGAAGTCGTCGACGATGCTGCGTCGTAGCCAGCCGCCGCCGTCGTCCTGCAACGCCTGAGGCAAATCGAAGTGGTACAGGGTGAGATATGGGGTAATGCCGGCCTCAAGCAGGCCATCCACCAAGCGGGAGTAGAAGTCGAGGCCAGGCTGGTTGACCCGCCCGCGTCCTTGCGGCAGCACTCGTGGCCAGGCGACCGAGAAGCGGTATGCGTTGAGGTGCAAGCGCCGCATCAGGTCGATGTCCTCGCGCCAGCGGTGATAGTGGTCGCAAGCGACATCGCCGGTCGTGCCGTCGCTGATCGTGCCGGGTGTATGCGTGAAGGTATCCCAGATGCTGGGTCCACGGCCATCCTCGGCCACTGCCCCCTCGATCTGGTACGCCGCCGTCGCCGCACCCCAGACGAACCCCTCCGGAAAGACCAGCTCCTCGGCCATGGCATTTACCCTTTCGTGTCACTGTGTCGGGAAATTCTACAGTGCCACGACGATGAACCGATTGTGGAGGACTGCCGGCCTGCCAATCCTCACCTCAACCGGCGCCATATCCGTCCATGGCAAGACTCCTCTATGCTGCGGTGTGAGGGGAACACACAGTTCCCCACAGGATTCCCGCCCGTAAGGCAATTTTCGCGATGTCCGAAGGTTCCATCACGAATGGGAGCAGCGGGCGACTTGCAGTGCGGAATCTCTCCGCCGAATCACATAGCTGCACATG
>QEUZ01000067.1 GCA_003577355.1 Chloroflexota bacterium
GAGATCGACGCCTGGATCGCTCGCGTTGACGCGGAGGCTGACCACGCCGAGCAGGCCTGGCGGCGTGAGCAGGCGCTCATCCGGCGGTGAAGCTCCTGCTGGACGAGATGTGGCCGCCGGATATTGCCGTCCAGTTGCGCCGGCACGGGCACGATGTCGATGCAGTCGCCGCCAGGGCTGACTTCCGTACCCAACCAGACCCTGTAGTTTGGGCTGTGGCGCAGCATGAGGCTCGTGTCATTGTGACTGAGAACGTCCCTGACTTCCGGCAGATGGCGTTGGAATACCAGAGCCAGGGCCGGGTTCATGCGGGTCTCATCTTCACCAACAACCGTCGCCACCCACGCCACGACCGGCGCACCGCAGGGCGGCTTGTCACCGCCTTGCTGGCGCTGCTCGCCTCAACCGCGGTCATGACCGGCAGGGAGCACTGGCTCGACTGACAACAGGGGTTGATGCCCCGCTTCTCCCGCTTGTTGGGGCAACGCTACCAATCCACCCCCACCTGCACCTCGCCGTTCACCACTTGGCAGGGGTAGGTCTTGACCGGCTTTTCGGCGGGGGGAACCTCGACTTCGCCGGTGCGGATGTTGAAGACGGCGGCGTGGCCGGGGCATTCGATTTCGTCCCCGTCGATGCGGCCGTAGGAGAGGTAGTAGTTGTCGTGCGTGCAGATATCGCAGATTGCGTAGAATTCGCCGCCGACGTTGCAGATTGCGATGGGCTCGTCGTCGATGAATACCTGCAACGCTCGACCTGGCCGGATCTCATCGACCCGCGCCACGGTGACAAACTGTACCGTCATGCAGCCGTTCCCTCACCTCGTTCGTTGTACCCCCCAGCGGGCCGGCCGCTAGTATAGTGAAGCGCACGGTGTGCAGGCGTGCGCGACGCGAGGAGGGTTCCGGTTTGTTCAACAGCCGCACGAACGCGCCGCGAGGCGTGTTGCTGGCGCTGGTACTACTGGCGTTTGCGATGCTCCCGCTCCCCTGGTCGGTCGGCGTTGGCCGGGCCGAGGAGGAGCAACCGCTCGAGGAAGCCCCGGTTGCCGAGGTGCAACCGTATCTCCCGACCCTGGACCCGGCCATCGAAGCCGCTTGGCGCTTGGCCGACGGCGCGGTTGCCGCTGGCAGCGAATCGCGCGCCTGGCTGTTTGGCCCGGCCCCAATTGCCCTGGCAACCGAAACCTACCGCGATAGCCCCACCGGGCGGCGCACGCTGGCCTACTACGACAAGGGCCGCCTGGATATCCTCGACCCGTCCGAGGACCCGGCTTCGGAATGGTATGTCACCCCGGCGCTGCTGGTGACGGAGATGCTCTCCGGCGATATCCAGTTCGGCGAGGACGTGCTCGTCCACCGCGACCCGGCGGCGATCCCGATTGTGGGCGACCCCGGCCAGGCCAACGCGCTGACCTACGCCACCCTCGCACCGCTTGCCTCGGTCTCGAAGCTGGTTGCGGTGAAGACCGGCACGCTCGGCTTCACGGCAACCGACGGCGCCACCCCCAACGTGGCCGCTCCGCGCATCGGCGCGACGGTTACCGCGCTGCTCGATGCGCGCGGCACGATCCGCACCGAAGCGGTGGCCGACTCGCTTGTGCGCATTGGCCGCTACGACAAGGTCACCGGACACAACATCGCCCAACCGTTCGTTGCCTGGGCGGAAGCGCAGCAACCCTCTGCGCTCTGGCTGCTTGGGCACCCGCTCACCGAGCCGTACTGGGTGGATGCCACGGTCGATGGCGTCCAAACGCGGATGCTCCTGCAGGCGTTCGAGCGCCGTATCCTGACCTACACCCCGAGCAACCCGGCCGGTTGGCAGGTGGAATCGGCCAACGTTGGCCTGCACTACCGCCAGTGGCGCAGCCTGGCCCAGCCGAGCGACCCCTTCCTGCTTGGGCTGGCGAGCAACGAACCGTTCGGCGAGGAGCTGGTCGCCGCCGCGACCGCTAACCTGATCGACCCCTACATGTTCGTGGCGCTCGCGCTGGTTGCCAGCGAGGGCAACCCGCTGGCGCGCCAGGCGAACGGCGGCTACGGCCTGCTGGCGGTGCGTCCCGGCTCGGATGCCTCGCTGCTTGCGCCGGCCGGCGCCGAGTTCACTAGCCAGGCGCTGGCGGAAACCAGCAAGCTCCGTGCCGCCACAACGCGCACCCGTGGGCAGCGGCAGGCCGCCCGCGCCAAGATCCAGGCCGAACTGGTGCTGGCCGACCCGGCGCGCAACAGTGGCCTGGCCGCGGTGGAACTGGCCCGCTGGATGCCGGAATCGCTCGACTGGCGTTCGATCCTCGCCAACTACTACAGCGGGGGCGCCCCGAATTGGGACGACCCGCAACTGGTGCGCTTCGTCGACGACACGCTGGCGATGTACGCCACCCTGAAGGCTATCTACCCGCAGCCGGCTGAACCCCAGGTCACCGAAGCTGGCACGCTGCTGGGGGTCGGCCACGCTGCCTACTACTCCCCCAGCTACACGACCGCCTGGTGGGAGCGCACCCTGCTGCTATACCAGAGCTGGAACAAGATCGCGCCGGGCTGGACCAACGACCCCAACGGCTACTACTGCGTGCGCCCGGGCTATATCCCCGGCGAGCGGCTGCTGCTGGTCGCCAACGGCACGTCGATTGTCTGCACCATTGGGGATACGGTCGCGACGCCGCACCTGGCAAGCTGGCGCGCGCACTGGGTAGTCGAGCTCTCCTGGTCGTCGTTCGAGGCGCTCGGCCTTCCGGCCAACAATATGGTCGAGGTCTACCACCTCGGTATGAACCCACCGCCACCAATGCCCGACCCGCCAGCAGACGAAACGCCTGTGGCGGAGCCGCCAGTTGAAGCGCCCCCGGTCGTGGAACCACCAGTGGACGAGACGCCAACGCCGGAACCGCCGGTCGAGGTGACGCCGACCCCGGAGCCAACGCCGGTCACCGACCCACTGCGCGACCCGGACACCCCGCAGGCCGAAGGCGCCGCTGGCATTGTTCCCGGCAACCTGCCGCAGGAGTGGTGGGAAACGACGCTGGCACACCACGCCGAACAGGGGAACGCCGCTGAAGGCTGGCTACTCGACCCGCAGGGCTTCTACTGCCTGCACCCGGACTACCTGCCGGGCGAACGGCTGCGCGTCGTGCGTGGTGCGCAGGAGATCACCTGCACCATCGGCGACAGCATCCCGCCCGACCAGATCGACGCCTGGCGCGGCGCCTGGGTCGTGCAACTCAACGACGCGGCCTGGCACGCCCTCAACCTCGACCCCAGCCAAGCGGATGGCGACCGCGTCGTCATCTACTACGCACCGCTCGGCTCCGCCGCCCCCAGCACCCACACCACCGACGACCGCGGCGGCCGTCAGCAGTAATCACGCCGGCCCCCCATCTCCCCGCTGGAGATGGGGGGGATCGGTCACCAACGCATTGCAGACCGGAATTACCAATGTCCCCGCGCACGCTCCCCGCGTTCCCGCGAGGAAAGGGGGCAGTGGGGTGAGGTCACCAGCGTTCCTCGTGCACCAGCTCGGTCAGAGGTTTGCGGGCCTGTGGGGGCTTCGGTCGGGCGCGCTGGGCCGGTTCGTCGATGTGGCCGATCGAGATGATCGTGCGCAAGCGCCGTTCAGCCGGAACACCGAGCAGCTCCTTGGCCTCGTTGATGCCGTCCCCTTGCAGCCAGCCGATGCAGGAACCAAGCCGGTGGGCGGCGGCAGCCAGCATGATCCGCTCGGCCAGCCGGCCTTCGTCCCAGATCTCATGCTCCTGGCGGCCCGCTTCGCCGTCCATCACGATCGCGATGGCCAGCGGCGCGCTGGTCAGGTGGCCGGCGTAGCCCTTCGTCGCTAGCGCGTCCAGCATGGCGCGGTCCTTGATGACGATGAATGCCCACGGCTGGCGGTTCGACGCGCTGCCGGACCAGCGCGCGACCAAGAGGATGTCGTCCAGCGCCTCCTGGCTCACCGGCTCCGGGCGGAACGTGCGCACGGCGCGTAGTCCACGCAAGAACGCGATCTTTGTCTGGGTATCGCTGGCGCTCATCGGCGCTCCCTTCATGTTGCGCACATACGGGTACTCGCTGCTGGAACCCTGCCCACGATACCGCTATTCCCACTTGCGTGCCTGTATTTCCTATACTGGTTGCGGGACGACGCGGGGGAGGGAGATGTCATGCGGGTGCTTTGGGTAGCACTATGTGCTGTGTTGCTCTGGCCGGCGGCGGGGGTCGCGGCTGTCCAGGGTCGGGATGTCGCCGATGCCACACCGCTCATAGTGCTGGAACCGGTGCTGGATGGCCTGGATGTGCCGGTCTTTGTGACCCACGCCGGGGACGGCAGCGGCCGGCTCTTCATCGTCGAGCGCGGTGGGCTCATCCGTGTCATGGTGGATGGCGCACTCCTGGAGGACCCGTTCCTCGACCTGCGCGGCGTCTCATTCACCGATGACGACAAGCAGGGGCTGCTCGGCCTGGCGTTTCACCCGGACTACGCCGAGAACGGCGCGTTCTTCGTCGTCTACACCGCTGCGGACGGTAGCAATGTCCTCGCGCGCTACCATGTCTCCGCCGATCCCAACCTGGCCGACCCAGCCGGCGACGTGCTGCTCTCGATCCCCGACCGCGACCCGGACCACAACCTGGGCATGCTGGCGTTTGGCCCGGATGGCTACCTGTACCTGAGCACCGGCGACGAAGGGGGCAACGGCGACCCGTTCGGCAACGCCCAGAACTTGGGTACGCTGCACGGCAAGGTACTGCGCATCGCCGTGGGCAGCAGCGGGGCGTACAGCGTGCCGGACGACAACCCGTTTGTCGGGGTCGGCGGCGCCCGGCCGGAAATCTGGGCCTACGGACTGCGCAGCCCCTGGCGCTTCAGCTTCGACCGCGCGACTGGCGACCTGTTCATCGCCGATGTTGGCGAAGCGCGCTGGGAAGAGATCAACTACCAGCCAGCCACGTCCAGCGGTGGCGAGAACTACGGCTGGAACCACGTCGAAGGGCTGGAGTGCTTCCCACCCGGTAGCGAGTGCAACCCGGATGCGTACAGCCAGCCGATCCACGCCTACACCCACGCGGTTGGTTGCTCGGTCACCGGCGGCTATGTCTACCGGGGCGTGGAGTCGCCGTTGCTGGCTGGCGCCTATGTCTTCGGCGACTTCTGCACCGGCGTCGTGTCCACGCTGCAGCAGGCCGACAACGGCACGTGGCAACGCACCGACTGGCTGGATACCGACCTGCTGATCGCATCGTTCGGCGAAGACGAAGCCGGGGAAATCTACCTGGCCGACATGCGCTATGGGCGCATCTTCCGCCTGGTGGTGCGTGCCGATGTGCCGGCCCCGGTCGTCACCGGCGTTGTCCCGGGCGAACTCGTCGCCGGCAGCGACAGCACCACGCTGCAGGTGTGGGGCAGCGGCTTCACGCCGGAGTCGGTCGTCCTCTGGAACGGCAGCCCGCGGGAGACGACCTGGCGAAACAGCGCGTTGTTGCAGATTACCCCGCGGGCCGGCGATGTTCGCGCGGCAGGCGTGGTGGAAGTGCGCGTGCGCAACCCGGCGCCAGGGGGCGATTCCAACGCCGCTGTGCTGCGGATCACCCCGCCCGGCTTCGCCGACGCTGCCTTCGCCGGCGTCTGGGAACGCAGCGACCTGCCGGTGGCGACCGGCGAAGTCAGCCGCACCTGGCTCTGGGGACCGGCGCCCAACACTGGGCTACTGCTGGAACCGTACGAGGAAGCCCCCGAGCAGGTGCGGGTGGTGCAGTATTTCGACAAAGCACGTATGGAGATCACCTACCCCGACGGCGACCGGAGCAACCCCTGGTATGTCACGACCGGCCTGCTGGTGGTTGAACTGGTGACCGGCAAGGAACAGGTCGGCGATGCGCTCTGGCTGGAGCGTGCCCCGGCCGAGGTAAATGTTGCCGGCGACCTGGACGACCCAACCGGCCCAACCTACGCGACGATCGGGATGGTGCTAGACGCCCCAGCGGCCGCACTCGGCAGCCCGATCATCGAACGCCTGGCCCGCGATGGCTCGCGCGCGAGCGACCCGGCGCTGCTCGGCCACGGCGTCACTGCCGCCGCCTACGACGACCTGACCGGCCACAGCATCGCCTCGGTCTTCTGGGATGCGCTCAACCCGGCTGACCCGGCTGACGACGATGTGTTCGGCGGGCTGTACGCCATCGGCCGGCCGATCGCCGAGCCGTACTGGGCCAGGGTGGCGGTGGCGGGCGAACCGCGCGATGTGCTGCTCCAGTGCTTCGAACGCCGTTGCCTGACCTGGACCCCGGACAACCCTGCCGGCTGGCAGATCGAAGCTGGCAACGTGGGGTTGCACTACTTCCGCTGGCGCTACGTCGAGCGTGAGGATGCGCCCTCACCCTGACCGCACGCCCGTTCCCCGGCGGCAATCGCCGCAACCAGCGCTGTCGTCGAGCGGCCGGGGACGAGCGGGATGATGACGGTGCTGCCGCCGTAGGCAGCGACGACCTCGGCTTCCGGCAGGGGGGCGCCACCGGGAGCGTAGTCGCCCCCCTTGGCGTAGATATCCGGGCGCAGCAGCTCGACGCAGCGCTCGGCGGTCGACTCCGCAAAGATCGTAACGTAGTCGACGCAGGCCAGGCCGGCCAGCAGCTCGGCGCGTTCCTCTTGCGGCACAATCGGCCGGCCTGGTCCTTTACGCGCCGTGGTCGTCGCGTCGTCGTTCACCCCAACCACCAGCACATCCCCCAGCGCCCGCGCCGCCTGCAGATAGCGCAAGTGCCCAACGTGCAGCAGGTCGAAGTGCCCGTTGGTGAACACAACGCGCTGTCCGGCTGCACGTAAGCGTTCCCCAAGCGGGGCAAGCTCGCTTATCGGTATGACACGGCCCATCGTCCCCTCCGCTCCGGCGCACCGTGGGCAGCATACGCTACAGCGCCCGATGGTGGTCTGGTGAGTACACTTTCGACGGCCGCCGAGCGGAGTCACGCGGCTGGGGGAGCGCGGCCATACTGGGTGCAGTTCGACTACCGTTGATTGTCGCAGGGATCGCCCTGCTGGCGCTGGCCGGCGTGGCCGTGGCCTCGTCGCGCAACGCGCCGCGCGTTGTCGCGCCGGATACTGCCGCGTTCGAGCGCACCTGGCGGCGGACCGATGCGCCGGTGGCGAGCGGCGCGGTCGCCCGCACCTGGATCTGGGGGCCGGGCGCGAACACCCCAGCGGTCGTCGAGCCATATGCCGAGGCTCCCGGCGGCGCGCGCTTCGTGCAGTACTTCGACAAGAGCCGCATGGAGCTGAACGACCCCTCCGGCGACCCGGACAACCTGTTCTTCGTCACCAATGGCCTGCTGGTTGTTGAACTGATGTCCGGCCGGCTGCAACTTGGCGACACCCTGTTCGAGCAGCATAACCCGGCGCAGGTGAACGTCGCTGGAGATGCCGACGACCCCAACGGCCCCACTTACGCTACCTTCGCCGCCTTGCGCGACCTGCCGCCCCTGGCCGACGGCGCTCTCATCACCCAACGGGTGGCGCGCGACGGCACGATCACCGACGACCCCGGCCTGGCGGAACGGGGCATCGCCGTCGCCTACCGGCTCACGGTGCCGGGCATCGACCATCAGATCGCCGCGCCGTTCTGGGAGTTCATGAACGCCAGCGGCCCTGTGGTGGATGGGGACACGATCCGCACCGACCAGCTCTTCCCCAACCCCTTCTACGCCACCGGCTACCCACTTACCGAGGCGTATTGGGCAACGGTACGGGTGGCAGGGCAGGAGCGCGACGTGCTAATGCAGTGCTTCGAGCGGCGCTGCCTCACCTACACACCGGATAACCCAGCGGGGTTCCTCACCGAAGCAGGCAATGTTGGCTTGCACTACTACACTTGGCGCTACGTGCAAATCCCAGCCGAACTGCCGGTGACGCCGACCCCGACGCCAACGGTGACCCCAACGCCCACGGCAGTCCGCACGATCACGCCGACCGTTACCCGCACCCCAACACCCACCCCGGCGCCGCTGCGCACCTATACCTGGCTGCGCGCCTGGGGTGCGCCGCACGACCCCGGCAGCTCGCTGATCGCCCCCCGCGATGCGGCGCTCGGCCCGGACGGCGCCCTGTACATCACCGATACCGGCCGTAACCGCATCCAGCGCTACACCACCGCTGGCGTGCGCATTTCAGAGTGGGGCCAGCCCGGCGCTGGCACCGGGCAGTTCAACATGCCGAGCGGCATCGCCGTTGGGCCACAGGGCGAGGTCTACGTCAGCGATGCCGGCAATAACCGCGTACAAGTCTTCTCCAGCGACGGCATCTTCCAGCGTGCGTTCGGTAGCTCTGGAGCAGAGCACGGGCAGTTCACCGGGCCGAGCGGTATCGCCGTCGACCCGGTGAGCGGGGTCGTCTACGTCGTCGATAGCGGCAACAACCGGGTGCAAAAGTTCAACGCCAGCGGGCAGTTCCTGACTGCTTGGGGCACGTTCGGTAGTGGGCAGGGCCAGTTCAACGCACCGCAAGGCATCGCGGTCGATCCGCAGGGTGCGGTGTATGTCGTCGATAGCGGCAACAACCGGGTGCAGAAGTTCAGCCCAACTGGCGAGCTTCTGGCGCTATTCGGCGAGGCTGGTTCCGCCGAGGGGCAATTCAGCTCCCCTGCTGGTATCGCCATTGCCGGTGGGGAACTCTACGTGAGCGACCGCGGACACGGTCGGGTGCAGGTCTTCACCACTGCTGGAGTCTTCCAGCGGGCGTTCGGCGAGAGCACGCTGGTGACCCCCGGCGGACTCGTGGCCACAGCGGAGAGCGTGTTCGTGGTCGATGCCGGCTGGAACGACGACCCCAGCCGCCCTGCTGGCGGGGTGCTGGCCTACAGCGCCACCGGCGACCTGCGCTTCGCCTGGGGGGATGACCGCCGCATGCGCTTTACCTTCCCAGTCGGTATCACCCTGGACGCCGACGGAAACCCGTTCGTCGTTGACAACGGCACCGCGCGGGTACAGCGATTTACCCCCGAGGGCATCCCGTTGGATGGCTGGGGCAGCGCCGGCAGCGGGCAGACCGACCTGAGCAGCCCGTGGGATATCGCCATCGATGGCGAAGGGCGCATCTTCATCGCCGATGGCGGCAACAACCGCATCCAGGTCTTCGCTGGGAATGGCGACTACATCGGTTCCTGGGGCAGCCAGGGGAGTGGCCCCGGCCAGTTCGAGCAGCCGACCGGCATCGCCATCGCCGACGATGGCAGCGTCTACGTCGTCGACAGCGGCAACGCGCGGGTGTTGCAGTACGACCGCAACGGGGTGTTCGTGAAAGCCTGGGGGAGCCGTGGCAGCGGCGACGGCCAGTTCACCACCCCTTGGGGCATCGCCATCCGCGGCCAGCGCCTGTTGGTGAGCGACGCCGCCACCGGACGTATCCAGGCCTTCGACCTGCGCGGCAACTTCATCTGGTCGTTCAGCCCCGGCGTGTCCCCGCATGGCATAGCGCTAGACGCCGCCGGCTGGATCTATATCGCCGACACCGGCAACAACCGCGTGCGCGTCTACACTCCTCAGGGCATTTACGCTGCCACCATCGGCGCCCCGGGCAGCGGCTTCGGCCAGCTCAGTGGCCCCTACGCCGTCGAGGTCGCAGCCGATGGCGCCGTCTACATCATCGACAGCGGCAACGCGCGGGTGCAGGTGTTTGTGAGTGGCGAGTGATGAGTGGTGAGTGGTGAGTGGTGAGTAATGAGTGATGAGTGATTCGAGAAGATAGTTCTCATCCCTGTACGAGAAGCGCATCACTCGCCACAGTAGGTTCCCAGCCCTTGAAAGCCACTCATCACTCACCACTCATCACTCACCACTTATCACTCACCGCTCATCACTCACCACTCATCACTCATCACTCACCACTCATCACTCACCACTTATCACTCACCGCTCATCACTCACCACTCATCACTAATAGAAGACCGTCAGCGTTCGGTGATATGGCTCCGTCTCGGGCGGCAGGGTTTGGGCGGTGTGCCAGAGTGCCCAGTCGATCTGATAGGCGGGGCTGGGGCGGCCGAGGTCGGCGAGGGCTTGACGCAGGAGCTCGACGGCCCAGATGGTCGTCGCGCGGATTTCGATTTCCTCATCGGATTCCGGCGGGACCAGCTGGTAGTGCGCCACAGCGTGCGCCAGCGCAGGCGCGTAGTCGAGTACGCCGTGGTGGCGCAGCAGCTGCGGGAGCTTGTAATCGGCGAAGGCGGTCAAGTGCTCCATATCGTGGAACGTGCCCGGGCCGCTGCCGTTGAAGGCAGCATGCAGGTCGGCGATCAGGATCTGGGCGCGCTTGTAGAAGCGGATGTCGTGCCCCCGCCAGGGTGCGGTATCGCGAAACGAGGGAAAGGTGCGCAACACCTCGCGCACCAGCGCTGCTGCCGAGTGGTGCGCCGCTTCGATGGCTGTCAGGAACGAGCCACCCCAGTACGCCAGGAGGGCCTCGCCCAGCTCATTGAGATGCTGCTGGCGGGCGCGCAGCAGCGGGATCTGCTCCGTGCCAGGGTCACCGGCCAGGATCTCGGCGACATCCGCTTCACTCAGCGTCGCCAGGTATTCGGCATCCCAGAGCGGGCGGCCCGCCGCAACGGCGCGGCGCAGCGCCGCGACGAGCGCCCAGTAACCATCGAATGTCTGGCCACCATCCGTCACCGCCCAGCGAGGGGCGCGCCCGCCAGGCACACTCCAGAAGCAGAAGTTCAGCGCGTCGACCACCAGCACCAGGTTGGCACGCTGCAGGTCGTTTGCCCCGAGTGGATGTCCATCGCCGGCCCAATCCGCCGGGGGTGGTGTGGCCTGTGCCAGCGCCGCAGCCAGGGCGCCGATCTGTTCCGGGACAATCCGCACATGCTGCGCCGCCTGCAGCACCAGGCGCGTCGATTCCAGCACCCGCAACGGGTCACGGTTCAGGTCAAGCGCATACGTTACCGCTGTCACTGTCACTACCGTCCTTCCGGCACATCACCACCCTGATACAGCATCAGGAGACATGCTGGGGTTGAGCGAGCCAGGGGAGCCCGGCACAGAAGAGAGTCTACGCGCTGACACTTCCGGATCGTCCATGGCGAGCAACACATGGGGGCGGGGACTACCCCTTGCCGTGCATCTACGCTGCGTCAACAGGGGCAGCCGCACGAGGCGGCTTGGGTCCGGCACGGCACACCGCGGGAACTCGCCCCACAACCCACGCGTGGCTTGCCGAGCTGCAGTGTCTCAAAACAGCACGCACCGCTGACACCAGGGCTGTTGCAACGTCGTCGTGTTTCCGGGCGTTGGCCACGTGGTCATGCGCGCCAGCGCCTGCGCCGGTGGGCTGGTACGAGCGCTTATCGAGGGCCCAACCGCCCCGTTGGACACGACATCTGTCGCCCAGATGTCCGGCCCACGTTGGGCAGTTGCGCCGGCGCCAGGTGATTGAGCACGGAAGGCGCTCACCTGCTCGTGCACGAGCTACGCGCCGCGCTTCTCCTTGCCGAAGATGCCGCGCACGGCATCGGCCAGCCGGTCGATCCCCCGTCGGATCTCGTCGGCAGCTTCATCGACGGTCGCCTGGGCGGCGACGCGTGGGTCAGCTTCCAGCATGTCCTCGTTCGGCATGATCAGCGCCAGCACCACGTAGATCACCACGCCGGTGCCGGCCAGCAGTGTCGTTACCGCAAAAATCGCCCGCAGCAGAACCGGGTCGGTATCAAAGTAGCGTGCCAGGCCGACGCACACTCCCAGCAGCAGGCGGTCCTCGCGTGGCCGGTAGAGTCGCTTCGGTGATGCCGGTGGCGCCGGTGGTTCGACCCGCACAGTCGGTTGTTCATCCATAGGTTGTTCCTCTCGCGGTCTTCCCTCCTGGCGGATCATACATCGCGCCGAGGGTATACGTTGCGCTGTCCGGCGCGCCCATGTATACGTTCGCCGGATACCGGCTGGTATCCCACGCATGACAGACTGGAAACCGACGAGTGCAACCCACCTATACCACCGGCAACGTTGCCATCCCGATGGTCCGCTCCCCGCTGGAACGAAGCACGATCCGCGTCGGCGTAGTTGGCGCCGGGTTCGGGGCGAATGTGCATGTGCCCGCCTTGCGCCGCGTGCCGGGGGTCGATGTCGTCGGGATGTGCACGAGCGACCGCGCCCGCGCTTACGAAACAGCCAGCGCGCTGGAGATCCCCCGCGCCTGGGATGATTATCGCGAGATGTTCTTCTCCGGCGAGCTCGACGCCGTCAGCATCGCCACGCCGCCTCATCTGCACCACCCGATGACCCTGGCCGCCTGTGAGGCCGGGCTGCATGTGTTGTGCGAAAAGCCGATGGCCCGCACGCTGGCCGAAGCGCGCGACATGCTGCGCATGGCGCGTGAAGCCGGCATCTGCCATGCTGTCGCCCACCAGTTGCGCCACGACCCAGCCCGCGCGCGGGTGAAAGCGCTCATCGACGAAGGCTTTATCGGCCAGTTGCACGCCGTCAGCGTCGTCGTCTATCGCTCGACGCTGGCCGACCCCTACGCCCGTCCCTGGGGTTGGCTGACCGACGCTGCCCGTGGCGGCGGCGTGCTCGGGGCGGTCGGCTCGCACTACGTCGATGCACTGCGCTGGTGGTTCGGTGATGTGCGCGCCGTCTGTGGCGCTGTCGCAACCGCCGTGCCGGAGCGGCCGGTCGAGGGCAGTAGCGCCATGCGGGCCGCCGACGCCGACGACAACGCCGCGTTCGTGCTGCGCTTCGCCAATGGCGGCATCGGCACTGTGCACCTCTCCTACACCTCGGCTGCCGATGTGGGCGAGGAGATCATGATTACCGGCAGCGCCGGCACCCTGGCCCTGCACGACCAGAGCAGCCTGGTCGGCGCGCAGCGTGGAGAAAAGGTGCGTTCCCTGCTACCGGACGAGCGCTTCGGCGCGAGTAACCAGCCCAGCGGCTCCGCCCGTTCGATCAACCTGTTCTCGATGCTGGCCGGCGAATGGGTGCTCGCGATGCGCACCGGTCAGGACGCTTCGCCGTCCTTCGAGGATGGGGTGAAAATCCAGGAAGTCCTCGACGCCGTCCCCCGCTCGCAACAGCTCAACCGCTGGATCGACCTCAGCGGCAACAAGTGGCCGGTGTAGGCCTTCACCCCCCGTCCCGTGCGTGTGTCGGGTGAGTGACCCAGAGTTATCGCCGCCAGCCCCCACCGCGGGTGTCCCGTGCATGTGTCGGGCGAGTCCTCGTGCCGTTTGAGACAGCACACGTGACACCAACATAATCCCCGCTCTCAGATGGCTCCCCTCGCCACGCGAGAGCGGGGGATGGGGGTGAGG
>QEUZ01000515.1 GCA_003577355.1 Chloroflexota bacterium
AACTCCCGATTTCAGGATGCCCCCGCAAAGCTCACATGCCGGTGGTTCGGACAGCTCTGCAACCAGCGGCAGAAACTGCTCGACCGGCCAGGTCGTGCCACAGAATGTGCAGCGGATAGTCATGCCGTTGCCGTGCAGCTCAACCAGCCGGTCGCCAGCAGTTCCGGCCCGGCGGTGCAGGCCGTCGATGTTCTGGGTGACCGTTGCCAGGAGCACGCCGGCTGCCTGCAAGCGCACCAACGCGTGGTGCCCCGCATTCGGTTGCCGTTCGATGCCCTGTTGGTAGCGCTCCGGCAGGCTGCGCCACCAGGCGATGCGGCGCTCCGGGCTGGACATGAACTCCTGGTAGGTCACTGGCGTAGCGGACCCAGATGTCCACAGCCCGTTCCGCCCACGATAGTCCGGGATGCCGGATTCCGTGGAGATGCCTGCCCCGGTGAATGCCACGAGCGGCGCGCGCGCAAGGATCGTTTCCGCGAGCAAATCGAGTTCCCGGACGACCTCCGGCGGTAAGGACTGTGTAGTCACGTCGTTCGTCCCTGTGATGTGCGAATCGTCACAACTAAGCCTACCGAACCCGACAAGGCACGCCAGGTTGCAGCGCGACCAGGGCGATACACCACACGGCATACGGGTCTCCCCGTGCAGTTCCCCGCTTGGAGTGTTCTTTGAACGGCTGCCCAGCCAACCCTGACGGGCGCCTCAAAAAAACATGTAAGGAATCTGCGCTCGGCCTGTCTACATCACAGGCGGAGCGCCGAATTGGGATACACGCAAGAGAGGTGCGCATCAATGCAGCCCGGCCACCGCATAGTCCTGTTCCTGGCCGTGGTGGTTGCGACGCTTTGCAGCAGCGTCGCATTGGGTCCGCTTGAGGAGCCGGGCGATGACGCGACCTTCTCCTACTCCCCAGCCAACGGTTGGGACTACGACTTCCGCCTCGAAATGTCGGCAGCGCGCCCGCTCGACCAGTTTCACACCGGCGCAACCCGGAGCGACATCGACAGCGACCTGACGATCGGGCAGTAGGTTCCCTACGACTACACCTCCTACCACCCCATCCCCTTGCTGGAGCCGGACATCCCCAGTCCGGCTCCTTATCTGTTGCGCGTGGTGTAAGGTTCCCGTGCGTTGTCGGTCTTCAGAATAGCGCCCCTGCTGCCGGCGGGATGCCCCGCTCACTGCCAGAGGAGGACCACATCGCAACGCAGAAGCGCCTCGGCCAACCGACGAATTGCTCGGTGCGACGTCTCAGCGTTGCGCTGCTTGCGCCGCTGTTGCTGATTGCATCCGCGACGCTTGGAAGCGTTGCCCGCCAACCGGCGCCAGCTCTTGCCGCGCCAACCTGCGCGCCGAGCCTGGCACTCGCGACGAGTGGGCCAGTCTACGCCGACCCCGGTGATGTCTTCGGCGTACCGCTGAGCGTGACTGTCGTCGGGGCCGAAGTGCTGCAAATCTCCGTGGTGTACGCGCTCGGCTCAACTGGTGGGCTGAGCGTCGCATTCAACCCTGGTGGCCACGAACTGGCCGTCGCCCCCCCAAACTCCTTGCCAACGACACACTCGTTTTCCGGAGTCATGATCGTGTCAGTGCCGGCGGACAGCCCAACCGCCAGCTATACGATCACCTCAATTCTTGCCCGTGCAACCTGCCAGACGGTGAGTAGCGCGATCATTGGCGGCTCTTCACCCGCCCAAACGCTCACTGTGCGGGTCGAGGCCCCGACTGCCACCGCTACAGCCACAGCCACAAACACACCCTCGCCAACGGCCACGTTGACGCCGACGCC
>QEUZ01000516.1 GCA_003577355.1 Chloroflexota bacterium
CGTCGCGGACGATCACCCGCAGACGGCGGCGGAGGTGCTGACCGTCGCGGCGCGTCAGCTGCACCTGAAGGGTCTGCCGCGTCCGGGTCTGCTCAGCCGGTGGCGGATGAGCGCCTCGATGACTGCGGCGATGGGGCTCTCGCTGCGGCCCCGCAACGACAAGTTCAAGCGCGAGACCGGCTTCGAAGTAGGCGCCTTGTTTCTGCTCTGTAACGTCGACGACCACGAATCGTGAAGTTCGTATGTCCGCAACGATCTTCTGGTCGATCCGGTGAACATGGACGTCAGAGTCGACGCGATGCGCAGAGTAGCCAGCGTCCTCGATTCCTGGTCGAAGGCCCTCGATCCAAGTTGGAAGCATGGTCTCGGAGAAAGACATCGCCACAAACGCCCTTGGCAAGACAGTTGCGGGCCCCTTTTCGACGTGGTCCCAGCCTTTGGCCGTCAATCTCGCACGGTAGTTCGCATCAAGATCGATCGTCTCGAAGTCGATAAAGCCCGACTCTCTCAGCGCATCGAGGTGAAATCGAAGCTCGTCGTCGGTGGCTGCCCAAGCCAAGGGAGAGTCTGCATGAAGACTCCCCGAGTAGTAGGTGCCCGGAGATCTGCTGAGCGTGGCCAGCGCCTTCAGCAGTTCCAGGGTGCGTTCGGAGACACCGTAGGTGGGTAGCGACAGACGAAGCTGGGGAATCCGTTCCTGCACGAGCAACGGCTCGTCGGAGCCGTACACCTCTTGTGCTCGAAGCCAGGCGCTCAGGCGATAATCAGGTAAAGGCTCCGCTTGAAGGCGAATCCTCGCCATCTTGGCGATGGTATAGCGACCGCATCGTGCACAGTTGATCCGGGTTCGACTGCCGTGATCCTCCGTGCCGAGTACGTGAATGGCATCGCTACGACACACAGGACAGCTTGTCGGGTCTGGCATCTGCAGTCACTCCGGACGAGTCCACCGCGATGCTATCAGCCAGGGGCGATAGGCACTAACCACAAGGCGCTCAAGGTCAAACGAGGGCCTGCCCATGCACACGTCGACCACATTCATCTCGATGCCCAGGTGCGCGTACGCGCGCATGCTATTCGGAGCCGTCGACTGCCGGGCTGGAGCTTCGTCTCAGCTCGAGGCCCTTGCGTAGAAGCGCGCGCACCTCATCGCGGCGCTTGCGTGCGTTGGCAAGGCTTACCTCGGGGTAGGCGCCGAGACTGATCCGGTTGCGTGCGCCGCTCGGACGGATGTAGCGGAGCCGCCAGATGCGCGCGCCGCTGGGCAGGCGTTCAAGCATCAGGCCGCCGCCGTCGAATAGCCGCTGCTTCTTGCTCTTGCGGATCTCGGTGTCGGTCAGTGGAGCGACGGTTCGGGGCATGGGGTGCTCGCGTGCAGGGGGCGAAACCAGCGTAGGTTCCCCACCGCGCGAAAGACCCCCGGAATTGGCCCAAGTGCGAGCACTATTCCGGCGAAGGAAGTGCCTGAAGGAAGCGGGTCTGGAGGGCGTTTAGGTACACGGTGGGACCAGCTCCATCGTCCCCTCCCGGCGCTCCCGCCAAAGATGTACCTAAACGTGTACCCAAGACGCTCTGGCTTGGCTGGCACCGCCTGGCACCCGCTGGCACGACCAGAAACAAAAAACCCGCCAGATCGGCGGGTTTCAGAAGGATTACGGGACTCTGTGGCACGTCCTGCAATCATATGTTGGTGCCCAGGAGAGGACTCGAACCTCCACGGTTTTACCCGCTAGTACCTGAAACTAGTGCGTCTACCAATTCCGCCACCTGGGCAGGTGCCCGGTCGC
>QEUZ01000068.1 GCA_003577355.1 Chloroflexota bacterium
CCATCGCACGCCCCACGCCGGATGTCGGTCCGCCTCGTGGCCACGCTGTCTCCGCATTCGACCCGCGCTTGACTCTGGAGGTAGCCGATGGAACCCCAGCGTTTCGACGACTTCGCCCGCTGGCTTGCCCGCTCGCGCTCCCGGCGCTCGGTCATCAAGGGCCTGGCCGGTATCGTACTGGGTGGAGGCACTGCGCTTCGCCGTGCCGAGCACGGGGATGCCGCCCCACGCGCCTGCGACCCACCATGCCAGCAGGACAACTGCCAGCGCTGCCGCAACGGCGTCTGCGAATCACGCTGCAAGCCGGACAAGTGCCAAACCTGCCAGGGGGGCGAGTGCCTCTCCGCCTGCGGCCCGTGCGAGCGCTGCCGCGACGGGGTCTGCGAATCACGCTGCAAACCGGATAAGTGCCAAACCTGCCAGGGGGGCGAGTGTGTCTCCACCTGTGGCCCGTGCGAACGCTGCCGCAATGGAACGTGTGAGACCACCTGTCGCGCCGGCCAGTGTTGCGTCGCTGGCGCATGCGTGCCCTGCACGTGCAATCCGCCGTGCAATACGAGCCTCTGCCAGGTGTGTGCGGGTGGACAGTGCGTGTCCACCTGTCCCGCAGGGCGCTGCTGCGTCCTCGGGGCGTGCGTCGACTGTCCGTGCGACCCGCCCTGTAGTACTGCGCTGTGCCAGGTGTGTGTCGGCGGGCAATGCGTCAGCACCTGTGGTCCATGCGAAACATGTACGCCCTTCGGCACCTGCCGCTTCGGGTGCGCACCCGGCCAGTGTTGCAACGACGGCGCCTGCGGGGATTGTCCCTGCGATCCACCATGCGGCCCCTGCCAGCGGTGCAATGCGTTCGCGCAGTGCGTCAACGCCTGTGGGCCGTGCGAGGTCTGCCACGACGGCCAGTGCACCTCCTTCTGCGCGCCGGAGCAATGCTGCGTCGCCGGAGCCTGCGTCAATTGCACCTGTAACCCACCCTGCAACGCCGCCCTGTGCCAGGCATGCGTCGAGGGACAGTGCGTCTCGCTCTGCCCCGCCGGGCAGTGCTGCAGCAACGGCGCCTGCATCAACTGTCCGTGCGACCCACCCTGCAATACTGCGCTGTGTCAGGCCTGCATCGGTGGCCAGTGCGTCTCGCTCTGCCCAACCGGGCAGTGCTGCAGCAATGGGGCCTGCATCGCTTGCCCATGCGACCCACCGTGCGACTCTGGGCTGTGCCAGACGTGCGTCGGTGGGCAGTGCGTCAGCGCCTGCGGCCCGGGGGAATGCTGTGTCGCGGGAGCCTGTGTCCCCTGCGTCTGCGATCCGCCATGCGACGCTGCCTTCTGCCTCACCTGCAGCGCGGGACAATGCCAGTTCGCCTGCCCTGCCGGCCAGTGTTGCGTCGCTGGCGTTTGCGTCGCGTGTGGATGCGACCCACCGTGCAGCCCGACCTTCTGCCAGGAGTGCCAGGCTGGCCAGTGCGTCTCGCGGTGTGGGCAAGGGCAGTGCTGCGTCAGTGGAGTGTGCATCGCCTGCGACTGAGTCGTGGGATCAACAACACACGAACTGATGCGCTGGCTAGCGGCCGGCGCTTGGCACGCAGCCCCGCGCTGACGCCCACTCCTTCGCGCTGTGAACACTCGCGGGAAACGCTTGGGGTGTCCCTGCCCGAGCAGGCCGCTCACCTCCGATCGGCACGCAACATCGCTGCAGTGTGTCGCCAGCGGCACTGGCGTATCCAACGTCCTCACATGCACCGGCACTATCCTGCTCCGGCGTTTCGGGTGCAGTCACGTCCGCCACGCCTTGCGGGATAACGAAAAATTCGTTATGCTATTGTCATGGACGATGGAGCGAACGCCGCTGAGCGGATCATCAAGCGCTTCGGGGGCCAGAGTGCGCTGGCTGCCCTGCTCGGCAAGCGGCAGAGTACGGTCGAACACTGGGCGAAGACCGGGCGGGTGCCCGCACAATGGCAGGCGCCGCTGATGGCGCTTGCCCGTCAGAGAGGTGTCATCTTGGAAGCCAAAGACTTCGTCGAGCTCAAACCCAACCCGATCCAGCCAGCCGAGGGCCGTCTCGGCATCCTGCTCGTCGGCCTCGGGGCCGTCTCCTCGACCTTCATCGCCGGGGTCGAGCATGCCCGGCGCGGCAGCGCCCAGCCCATCGGCTCGCTCACCCAGATGGGCACCATCCGCCTCGGCAAGCGCACCGAGAACCGCTCGCCGCTCATCCGCGATTTCGTCCCGCTGGCCAACCTCAACGACATCGTCTTCGGGGCCTGGGACCCCTACCCCGATAGCGCCTACGAAGCGGCGCTGAAGTGCGGCGTACTCGACCGCCACGAGCACATCGAGCCGATCGCCGACTTCCTGAAGTCGATCACGCCGATGACCGCCGCGTTCGACCAGTATTACGTCAAGCGCCTCAACGGGCCGAACGTCAAGAGCGGCGCGAAGATCCTGCAGTACGAGCAGATCCGCGAGGACATCCGCACCTTCAAGGCCGCCAACAACTGCGACCGGCCGGTCATGATCTGGTGCGCCTCGACCGAGATCTTCATGGAGGAGACGCCGGACCACCGCGACCTCGAAAGCTTTGAGGCGGCGCTGGGCGACAACGACGCGACGATCGCCCCCTCGATGCTCTACGCCTACGCTGCCCTGAAGGAAGGGGTGCCCTTCGCCAACGGCGCCCCCAACCTGACGGCCGACATCCCGGCGCTGGTCGATTTGGCCAACGAGCAGGGCGTCCCGATCTGCGGCAAGGACTTCAAGACCGGCCAGACCCTGATCAAGACGGTGCTGGCGCCGATGCTGAAGGCGCGCATGCTCGGCCTGAGCGGCTGGTACTCCACCAACATCCTCGGCAACCGCGACGGCGAGGTGCTCGACGACCCGGAGAGCTTCAAGACCAAGGAGGAGTCGAAGCTCGGCGTGCTGGAGTACGTGCTGCAGCCCGATCTCTACCCGGAACTCTACGGCGACGTCTACCACAAGGTGCGCATCAACTACTACCCACCGCGTGGCGACAACAAAGAGGGCTGGGACAATATCGACCTCTTCGGCTGGCTCGGCTACCCGATGCAGATCAAGGTCGACTTCCTCTGCCGCGACTCGATCCTCGCCGCACCGCTGGTGCTCGACCTCGCACTGTTCCTCGACCTGGCCCAGCGCGCCGGCATGAAGGGCATTCAGGAATGGCTGTCCTTCTACTTCAAGAGCCCGCAGCACTCCCCCACGGTCTACCCAGAGCACGACCTCTTCATCCAGCAGACGAAACTGAAGAACACCCTGCGCTGGCTGATGGGCGAAGAGCAGATCACCCACCTGGGCCGGGAGTACTACCAGGACGTCGAGGCGGAGTAGGACCGAAGCGCCGTCATTCGCTCACACCCTGGGGTTGCTCATTCAAATAAGCAACCGTCGACCCTTTTAGAAAGGCACCAGCCTCGTGCATGCCCGACAGGGCTCACGAGGCCGGTACCTCACGTCGTGGGTGACGCCGGACTAACTACTAAACGGCCGACAGATCATGGCCGAGCGCCGGTACGTCCTCCAACTTGATTCTGGTACCGGCCGGTGGTTCGCTGCCCATCATGCCGACCGACAGCTACCTGGGAGAAATCAGTACGCGCTCCCCAGAGTGGTCACCGGTTTGCAACAAGGTGTTCCTTCGTGCATGACCCGCGGCGAGAACGAACATAGAAGTCCACTGCTCACCAGACGGCAGCCTGATCGCATTCACCCGAAACGCCCAAGCCTTTGTATTGGCTTCGACTGCAACTGCCTGTGTAAGAATATCCACTCACCGTTTGCATCGGGTGGCCTGATCTCGCTATCAGTTTGTCATGTGAAGCCTAGAAGTTCGCGCCTCGTAATCAAGGCGTCGAAAACTGGAACGCAGTGGAAGCCGCCGCCGACTTAACCATCATCCCTCGCTGTGTTACGTTCGTTGCTGTTGCGAGCGACGCATAGGCCTTCCTGAGACGAGAAGTGAGGGAACAATGACGGCAGCCACTTTCACTCGTTCACTGCGTTTCCTGATATGTGCGATGGTCTTATTCACAGGCGCAATACCGAGCTTCGCTCTTGCAGTTACGAGTCCAGCATCTGGAGCAGTAGCCAAGCCATCGAATTTCACGATAGTTCCCCCTTGGGCAGCAGGAGCATCACATCGAATCACGAAAGGATACAATAGTTCACCTACGCATCTGTACACGAATCGAACTGGAGGATCCAATGACTACTATGCACTTGACTTCGACTTCGCGTATCGAGAAGCGGTCTATCCGGTAGCTGGAGGTCGGGTTCACTATGCGGGCCAAGCTACCGGAGGCTGGTCTGGCTATGGACGCATAGTCCTAATCGATCATCAGAATGGATTCTGGTCACTCTACGCGCATTTAGATTCCGTGAATGTATCAACAGGAAGACAAAATCTCACAATATCCGAAGTCATTGGATTCGCTGGTAGCAGTGGTACCAGCGTAGTGCATCTCCATCTCGCTATGTACAAAGACGTGCGATTCCAGAACTCCTCGAGCGGCATTGGGCCATACGGTGGGCAAGCGATGGTGCCGGAGCCATTCGCGTCGTGTTCGAAAAATGGCAGTTCGTGTGAGAATCTGCGATATGGTGACACATTAACTAAGAGTGGATCAGGCGATACCGACGACAACCGCACGCTTACGAGCGGCCAGACGCTGAACGGAACGATCAGCCCCAACTCAGATACTGACACGTACTTCTTCCAGGGGACGAGTGGCCAAGTTGCGACGCTACGCATGAACAAGACCGGCACAAGCACGCTTGACAGCTATCTCTCCATCTATAAGCCCGATGGTTCACTCATGAACAACCCCGCCTTCGATGATGACCGAGGCGGCAACAACAATGCCTTGGCCGATCCAGTCCTCACGGTGACCGGGCAGTACCGGGTCGTTGCCCAAAGCTACAACGGCGGCAGCGGAGGCGCCTATTCGCTGAGCCTAACCTTGGGTTCAGCCAATGTGTCCTGCTCCTCTCAGCAATACACTGCCGCGTACTTCAACAACACGACGCTCTCAGGGTCACCGGCATTCCAACGCTGTGAGGGCTGGCCGATTAACTTCGACTGGGGCTCCGGGAGTCCCGGTGCAGGGGTTGGAAGCGACAACTTCTCCGTTCGCTGGACCGGGCAGGCGTCGCTAGCGGCCGGCACCTACAACTTCATCGTCCGCTCAGACGATGTCATCCGCGTTTGGATCGACAATGTGTTGATTATCAATACGCAGGCGTACGAGGGGTACCAGGTGCAACGGTCCATGACGGCAGGCACGCATACGATCAAGGTGGAAATGGTCGAATACAGCGGATTGGCCTACGCTGCGTTCCGCTGGGAGGCCGCGAGCAGCTCAATTCCGGCTCCAACGAACGTGCGTTCAACGGTGACCGGCCCTACGAGCTTCACCGTCTACTGGGACTACAACTTCGCCCAACTCGTGACCGGCTTCAAAGTCTATGTCGGCAACCAGCTCATCTCAACCACCGGGGCCAGCGCCCGCTCGCTGGGATTAAGTGGGCTTGGTGCGGGCACGTATCTGGTGCGGGTCAAAGCGGTCAACGGCTCGCAAGAGTCACCATTCAGCGCAGACCACTGGGTGACGCTTGTAGGGCAGTCGTGCCCAGCAGAGCCACAAGCGAACCAAGTCTTCCTGTACGAGCATCCAAACTACTCAGGTCGTTGCGAAATCTTCACGGCGAGTGACCCAGATCTGAGCAACAACGTGATCGGAAACGACACTGTCTCGGCAATCAAGGTCGGGTCGGGAGTCTCCGCAACACTCTTCCACCACACGTACTATGGCACGCCGTCCTTCACCTTCACCGCGCACGACCCAGACATGAATGGGGTTGTCGGACATGACGTCACGTCCTCCATTCAGATCACCGCACGGACAACCGGCTGCTCAGCGGACCAGTACACCGCCACGTATTTCAACAACGAGACGCTATCCGGCTCGCCAGCGTTGACGCGCTGCGAAGCGTGGCCGATCAACTACGATTGGGGCTATGGCGGCCCCGGAGGGGGCGTCAACCCAGACCACTTCTCTGTCCGCTGGGTTGGCCGCCCGTACCTGACGGCTGGCACGTATCAGATCACAGCCTGGACCGACGATGGCATGCGTGTGTGGATTGGCGGCGTCATCGTCCTGAACGAATGGCGGCACCAGGGACCGACCCAGTATGTCCGCACATTCACCGTCTCAACATCCGGGTACTACGACCTCAAAGTCGAGTACTACGAAATCGATGGGTATGCGATGGCGAAGTTCCGCTACGATCGCGTCGCCGGCGCCTCTGGAGTTTCAGAGCCGGACGAAGACCAAAAGACACGGCCCGACGCGGAAACTGAACCTCAGTCGTCCGAGCTGACGCCCACCCCGTGAGGACGCGTGTTGCTATCGCAGCGAGATCAGCGATAGGTTAGCGAGTGAGGCTGCTGGGTTATCAGCAGCCTCACCTGTGGTACCGCGGCATGCAGACTCGCAGGTGCTACTCAACGGAGATCGCAAGCCGATACGCCTGCGCCTCCCCCAGGTTCGCCCCGAGCTTGAAGGCGTTGACGAAGGCTTGCGGGGAGAGTTCCTGCCGGACCTTCGCTAGCTCTTCATCGTAGATCGCGCGGACAACGGGGAGGCTGGATTGGATGCGTTCCTGGAGCGCCGCTCCGGCTCCCGCGAGGGTTGCGGCGCGTTCGGCAAGTTGCAGTCGCGTGGCACTGCCGACCGGCTCCTGCAGTGCCCGGCGGATGGCGATCGCAGCGTACGCCAGAATGTCGAGCGCCAGGGTGGCCAGGTCACCCACCTCCCAGTGAACGCGGATCGCCTGACCGATCTGCGTCGCCGACTCTTCCAAGCGATCGCTGCGGAAGAGCGCCACGCCCAACATGAAATGGATGATCGGGGTGACGCCCGCCATATGGGCCTGCGGCTTGCGGTCAACGATCTGACTCAGCAGGCGTATCGCGCGCTGGTAGCGCCCAGCTAATACCGCCGCAATGCCTCGGTCGAGGATTGTCCGCACCATACCAACCTCGTCGCCCAACGCCTGCCAGATTTCATCGGCCTGCGCGAAGCGCGCTTCCGCGTCGGATACCCGGCCGGCAAACATGAGCGCGACCGCCGTGTAGTTCAGTCCCCAGGCAATCCCGCGTGGGTCGCCATTGGCATGCAACGCGGCCAGCGCGGCGGTGAGCATGTCGTCAAGCGTGGCGACATCCCCGGAATAAAGGCGTGGCAGTGCGCCGTACATGAGCGCCAACCCCAAACCATGGTTGGAACCGAGCTCGCGCCAGAGTCGCACGGCTTCCTCGCTGCACCGGATCGCTTCAGGATAGTCGCCGACGCTCTGCCAGAGGAACGCGAGGCCAGTGAGTGCATTCGCGCGCAGCTCCGGCGGTGCGTCCGGCACAGACGAGAGTGCGCTGGGCAACCAGCGGATGCCGTCGGGGATATGCTCGTACTCGTGCCAAAAGGGCCACAGGGCGGTCGCGAGGCGCAGTGCCAGCAGGGGGTCGTGGGTAGTGGCCCAGGTGAGGGCGGCGTCGATGTTGGCGCGTTCGTGGTCGAGGCGGTCCATCCAGAGGCCCTGGCGGCTCTGGGGGTAGTAGTCGCCCGCCGCAGCGGCGATGCTCAGAAGGTGTTCGGCGAGGCGGCGGCAGAACTGCTGCGTCTCGCCGGTGGCGTCGAGCTGCTCGCGGGCATAGGTGCGGATCGTTTCGAGCATCGACCAGCGCGCGTCGGGGATGTCGGCGGTGCGGGCGAGCAGGGCGGCGCGTTCGAGGCGGGCGAGGCCAGCGGGGACGTCGAACTCCGGGTCGCCGCAGACCGCGCTGGCATCCGCAGTCGTCCAGCCGCCGGCGAAGACGGAGAGGCGAGCGAGGAGTTGGGCATCGGCGGGGGCGACGAGGCGAGCACTCCACTCGATTGCGGAACGCAGCGTCGTCTGGCGGCGTTCGAGGTCGACCGGCCCGAGGACATCGAGCGCCGGTGGGCCGGAGTAGCGTTGCACGAGGCCAGCCGGGCCGTCGGCATCGATGCGGGCGGCGACCAGTTCGATCGCCAGGGGCAGGCCGTCCAGGTTGCGACAGAGCCGGGCGATGTCCGGCAGCATCGCGGCGGTCGGTCGAAACGCCGGCCATGCGGCGCGGGCGCGGTCGGCGAAGAGGGCGACTGCTTCGCTGCGGGCGGCAGCGGGGCTGGAGAGATCGCTGGGGAGTTGAAGTGGCTCGACCGGCCAGCGCACCTCGCCGCTGAGCTCCAGCGGCACACGGCTGGTAACGAGGATCCGCAAGCCTTCGGCGGTGCGGAGCAGATCGCTGACAAGCAGCCGGGCCTCCAAGAGGTGTTCGAAGTTGTCCAACACGAGCAACAGACGGCGCTCGCGCAGGTAGCCGGTCAGTTGGCCGGTTGGCTCGAGGTTGCCTTGCTGGGTGACACCAAGGACGCGCAGGATGGACGGGGCGACATCATGCGACGTTGAGACCTCGGCGAGACGGACGAGGAAGAGTCCGTCAGGAAAGGCGTCACGCAAGCGCATGGCAGCTTCGATGGCCAGGCGAGTCTTGCCGCTCCCCGCCGGGCCGTGCAGCGTGACGAGCCGATCGTCCCAAACGCCGAGGAGTTCGGTGATCTCGCGCAAGTGCTGGGTGCGACCGATGAAGCGCGTCACCGGGGAAGGCAGATTGTTGGTGTAGACCCGCTCCCAGCGAGCAACCCGGCGACGGGCATCGAGGGAATCGGCGCGGGCGACCAGCTCATCGATCGAGTCGAAGCCGGAGGCGCGCGCGAGGCGGTCGGCGGCGACGCGGTTCAGGCCCAGCCCATCAGCAAGCGCAATGACGGCGTCGGGGTTGTTGATCGAGGTGATCTGCCCGCTGAGCCAACGCGAGAGCGCCGCTGCCGAAACGGCTCTCCCAGAACCCTGGATCAATTTGGCGCGGGATACATGGCTCCGGGCAAGCAACCGGCTGAGCTCGTCAGCAAGGAGTGGATCGTGCTGCATGTACCGCTCTTCCATAACGCACGGTGACGACGCCAAACACCCATCGTCCGATCGCAGGGGGTCCCGCGCTCACGGCACAGCAACTGGCCGTCGCACGTGTGCGTACCCATCCGATCGGCATCTGTGCCACGCCCCCGGCGCAACACAGCCCTGGCAAGCCAGGTAGAATCTTGTCGATGCGTACATTGTAGATTGTCGACAGCGAATTTCCAGCCGTGTGCCACGCATGCGCATGTGCACACCGTTGGGCAATGTCCTGAGCACGTCGTGATGGTGATGCTGTTGTGCCCAGATCGTTTCGGATGCACATGCTGGAGGGACATTGAGCACGCCACATGGCACACGCCCACTGCCGTTGCCGGCGAAGCTGCTCTACAGCGCCAACGGGCTTGGCGAGGCCGCGCTGCTCCAGACGCTGAACGTCTGGTTGGTGTACTTCTACGCCCCACCCGAGAACGCAGACCGCGAGACGCTGCTCGGGCTAGCGACGGTGAGCGCGCTGCTCTTCGCTGGGCGGTTCATCGAGGCGTTCGACGACGCGCTGATCGGCTGGTGGAGCGACCGCACCAGCACGCGCTGGGGCCGGCGCGCGCCGTTCATCCTGCTGGCGACGCCGGCCTGGGCGCTGTTCGCGTTCTTGCTCTTCCTGCCGCCTGCGGGGGATGCGACGCTGACGGCGATCTGGTTCTTCCTGATCTTCCAGGGATACTCGCTCTGCAGCACGCTGGTTGGCGGGCCGTACGAGGCGCTGTTGCCGGAACTGGCGACGACGAGCGCCGAGCGCATCAGCCTGAGCACGATCAGCGTCTACCTGGGCGTGGCCGGTTCGGGGATCGGGCTGATCGGCAGCGGGCTGCTGCGCGATAGCGTCGGGTTCACCTGGATGGCGGCGGCGGTAGCGGGCTGGGCCGTCCTCTGGCGCTACGTCGGGTTGTTCGGCGTCTGGCGGCGTGCGACTGTCCCCCAGCCAGCGGCACGCATCGCGTTGCAGGCATCGCTGCGCTCAACGTTCGCGAATAGTCACTTCCTCGTCTTCCTGCCAACCTTCGTGCTCTTCAACGTCGGCTTTCTGATGATGCTGGGCGTTCTACCGTACTACGTGAAGGCAGTGCTGCATGCGGAACAGGAAGGGACGTGGGTCGCGCTGCTGAGCGGCGTGGCAGTCCTGGCAATCCTCGCCGCCGCGCCATTCTTCGCCCGGCTGGCGAGGCGCACCTCGAAAGCGCATGCCTACAACCGGGCCATGCTGCTGGCTGCGGTGGTCTTCCCGGTCTTCGCCGTCGCTGGTCTGCTGCCCGGTGTGCCGGCTGGGTTGCAGGTTGTCGCAGCCGCGGGGCTGGCCGGGCTGCCGCTGGCCGGCATCTTCCTCTTCCCTTCGGCACTCACCGCCGACATCTGCGACCACGACGCGCAGGTCACCGGGCTGCGCCGCGAGGCGACGTTCTACGGCGTGCAGAACTGGGTGGAGAAGTCGGCCGCCGCGCTGTCCCCACTGCTGCTGGCACTCGTGCTACTCCTCGGCGCACGCCCCGGCGACGAACTCGGCGTGCGGCTTTTCGGGCCAGTGGCGGGGATGATCGTCTTCAGCGCCTACCTCGTCTTCCGTCGCTACTCGCTGGCGGATGACGCCCAACTTGCCATCAGCGACGTCCCGCTACCCGCAGCATCGACGACGGATTGAGAACGGCACCGTTGGAGTGTTCCAGACCGCGACGCGCACCAGTGCTGCCACTGTACCAGCGACGACAGCCGCAGCGATCGGCGCCGGGTACGCACTGGACAGCACGCCGCGCGGTCGCCTGCGACGGGCGGATCGAGCCGCAGACCTGGAGAACATCAAGCGGCTCCTGCGTTGAGCTTCGCTCGCCCGTACGGAGTTGACAATCCACGCCGCAAGGGCTATCAGTAAGCAACCTGAACTGGTCCGATCGGCGTCTCGGAGCGCGTCCATCACCTCAAGGACTTGCCGTGCAGTGCTCCGCCTGTGGCCACCTCAACCCCGCTGACGCCGCCTTCTGCATGCGCTGCGGGGCGGCGCTGGTGGCCGCATGCCGCCAATGCGCGGCGCTGTTGCCAGTGGGTGCGGCATTCTGCCTCACGTGTGGCGCTCCGGTCGCAGCCGGCTCCTCCCACAGTCCCGCGCCGGAGACAGCGGCACCGCCCACCGGTGAGACGCTGCGTGCCCTGCTCGACCGCGCGCCGGACCACCGCTTGCCGCTGGACCAGACATTGCGCATCGCCGCCCTCCTGTGCTGCGAGCTGGAGGAACTCCACCAGCTAGGCAACGTCCACGGCAGGCTTACCGCCGATGCCGTGCGCGTCACACCGGCAGGTGATGTGATGCTGGTTGGCCCTGGCCGGCGCGTGAGTCGCCGGTCGGTATCGGGCATGGCGGCGGATACCGTCGGTTGGCTCGCGCCCGAACAGGCCCTCGGTGGTATGCCGGACGCGCGCAGCGACCTCTACTCCCTCGGCGCGCTGCTCTATGAGATGGTGACCGGACGGCCACCGTTTCTCGGCGACGACCCGGTCGCGATCATCAGCCAGCACGTGAACACGCCGCCGGTTGCTCCGAGTTGGCACAGCCCGACCCTCCCCAAGCCGCTGGAGGCGCTGATCCTCCGGCTGCTCGCCAAAGATCCTCAGCAGCGGCCGGCCAGCGCCGCCGAGGTGCGTTCCGCGCTCGCGAACATCGTCCCGATTGACGCGCGCCCGACGACGGCCGAGCTAGCCCAGCAAGAGGCTAACCCGCTCGACCGCCTGGCCGGCGGCGTGTTCGTCGGCCGCGAGCACGAGCTGGACGCCGCACGGGCGACGCTGGACGGTGCGCTGGCTGGCCGGGGCCAGGTGCTGCTGGTGGTCGGCGAGCCGGGTATCGGCAAGACCCGCCTCGTTGAGGAAGTTGGCACCTACGCTTCGGTGCGCGGTGCGCTTGTGCTCTGGGGGCGCTGCTATGCGTGGGAAGGCGCGCCGGCCTACTGGCCCTGGGTACAACTGATCCGCTCCTATGCCCATGAAAGCGACCCACAGGCGCTGCGCTCGGAACTGGGCCAGGGAGCAGCCGATGTCGCCAACGTCGTCTCGGAGATTCGCGAACGCCTCCCTGGTTTGCCCGACCTGCCCGCAATAGACCCGGAGCAAGCCCGCTTCCGTCTGTTCGACAGCATCACGACCTTCCTGAAGAACGCCGCACGCCGCCAGCCGCTGATGCTGGTGCTCGACGATCTGCACTGGGCGGACAAACCGTCGCTGTTGCTGCTGGAGTTCGTGGCGCGAGAGATCGGTCGGGCACGACTCCTGATCCTGGGGACGTATCGTGATGTCGAGGTCGGCAGACAGCACCCGCTGTCCCAGACACTGGCCGAACTGAACCGCTCTCGTCTGAGCCGAAGGATTCTCCTTCGCGGCTTCGCGCGGGACGACGTTGCTCGCTTCATCAGCCTGACCTCGGGACGTACTCCGCAAGACGATCTGGTCGATGCTGTCTACCGGGAGACGGAGGGCAACCCGTTCTTCGTCGTCGAAGTCGTGCGCTTGCTGACGGCCGAGGGGCGCTTGGCGCAGCAGGCGGATGGCCGTGCCTGGAACCTGAGCATCCCCGAGAGTGTGCGTGAGGTGGTCGGGTTGCGGCTGAACCGGCTGTCGGAGGCCTGCAACCAGGTATTGACCGTCGCGTCGGTCGTTGGGCGCGAGTTCCGGCTGACGACGCTGGAGCGGGTGACCGGCAAGGCAGGTGACGAACTGCTCGATCTGCTGGAGCAAGCCGTTCAGGCACGGCTGATTGAGGAGCAGGACAGCGTCGGGCACTACCGCTTCAGCCACGCATTGGTCCAGGAAACGCTCTATCTCGAGCTGTCGACCGCGCGGAGGGTGAGGCTACACGGGCAGATCGGTGAAGCGATCGAGCGGGCGCAGTTGGCGAATCTGACCCCTTTCCTGGGAGAACTCGCGCACCACTACTTCGAGGCGGCCCCGGCTGGAACGATCGAGAAGGCGATCGAGTACGGTGTGAAGGCGGCGCAGTGGGCGGCAGGGCAGGTCGCCTGGGAAACGGCAATCGAGCATTACCACCGTGTACTGCAAGCGGTCGAACTCGACCAGCCACCTGACGATACCCGTCAATGTGACCTGCTGCTGGCACTCGCGTCTGTCCAGTGGCGCTCGGGCGATGCCGGAGCCGGCCGGAGCACCTATCTACGTGCTGCGGAGACCGCCCGGGCGCTCCAG
>QEUZ01000069.1 GCA_003577355.1 Chloroflexota bacterium
TCTGGGTCGTGCCGCTCGACGGGGGTGCGCCGACCCAGTTGACCGAACGCACCAACCCACTGGATGAACCGCGTTGGACGCCGCGCTGGTCGCCGGATGGCGCTTGGATTGCCTACATATCCTCACGTTCCGGCGAACGCAACAACGACGACCTGTGGGTCGTCTCGCCAGACGGCAAGCACGACCGGCAGCTCACTACCGGACTTCTGGTCAACTCCGATGGCTTCTGGGCGCCGGATAGTCGCCGCATCGCGATCGTCGCGATGGCGGAGATCGAGCACTGGTACGGCGACGACAATGATCTCTGGCTCATCGACTTGGACGATGTGCGCCCGCGTCGGATCACCAAGCACGGTGGCGTCACCCACCGTCGCGACGGCGGCACGCTAGCCTGGTCGGTGGATGGCGAGACGGTCTACGCGCGCAGCCTGGCGAACGGCGCGGCGGAAATCAGCGCAGTGCGACTGAGCGACGGCCTGATCACCCGCGTTACGAACATGGGCGGAGTCGTGAGTGACTTCGCTTTCAACTCCGCATCCGACCCGGGCACATTCGCGCTGGTCCATGCAACGCAGGTGTCGCCGCCGGAGATCGCGATCTGTGCAGCCGAGGGTGGTCTGCCCGCCCCGCTGACCAACGTCGCCAGCCGCGTGCAAACGCCGTTGGCATCCCCGATCCGCATGCCCTTCCGCAGCTGGGATGGGGTGTACTGCGATGCCTATCTCTACCTGCCACCCGGTTTCGCGGCCGGCAGGCGCTACCCGGCACTCGTCCAGGTGCATGGGGGCGGCACGAACAGTCACGCCAACGGCTGGCACCCGGTCGAGCAGTTCCTTAGCCAGCGGGGTTTCATCGTGTACGCCGTCGAATACCGCGGGTCCAGCGGCTACGGCCGCGACTTTGCCGGCCTCTCCTGGGGCGATTGGGGCGGTGGGCAGACCCGCGATGCCATTGGCGCAGGCGAGTTCCTGCGCCGCAAGCCATACGTCGGCCGCATCGGCATCTATGGCGGTTCGTACGGTGGCTACCTCACGTTGCACGCCATCACCAGCGCGCCGCAGGCCTTCGACGCCGCCGCCGACCTGTATGGCATTACGAACCGCTTCGACTACTTCGACCGGAGCGACCGTGTCGGGCGCATCTTCGTCACCCGCGACTACGGTGGCCGCGCCCCCCGCGATGCGCCGGATGCCTATCTGCGCGCATCGACCCACCACCAGCTACAGCGCATCGCAACTCCACTGCTCGTGCTCCACGGCGCAGAGGACAAGCGCGTACCGCCGGTGCAGTCGGAAGAAGTCGTCGCAGCACTGCGTGCCAACAACGTGCCGCACGAGTATGTCGTCTACCCCGGCGAGGGCCACGGCTTTCGCCTGCGGGAGCATCGTATCGACGCCTACGAACGACTTGCGGCCTGGTTCACGCGCCATCTCGGCGCTGGCGAGTAGCCGCTCGGGGCGGGTGGAGTGACGAGGACGAGTGACCAGTGACCAGTGATTTGAGCGTCCATGTCGGATGCGCTCTGCTCTGATGAGACGAGCTACCCTGGCCCGGCAGTGGATGTTTCACCCGGCACGATTGCGCCAGCCGCCTGCACGCTGCGTTCCACGGAGCGCAGCCACGTTGCGGCATCGCGGGAGCTGCGCAAGCGGACGAACGTAATATGCGCCCAACGGGGGTCCTGGGTGAGGGCATAGTCACGCTTGCGCCGCGACCAGAAGGTCTTCACGGTGAACGCGACCAGCGACTGGTTGGTGTCCCAGAGCTTCAGCTGGCCCCAGAAGCGCTCGTAGTTCGTCCCCCAGAGCAGCTCCTTGCTGCGCGCGCGACGCCACGAACGGGTGATCAGTCGTGCCAGCACCACTGGGAACGGCATATCCATCCAGACGACCATATCTGCGCGCGCCCAGCTAATATCCGCCTGCTGCGCGATGTAGCTGCCACTGAGGATCCAGCGCTCACTGGCGGTCACCGCGCGCACTCGCTCGCGAAAGCATTCCGGCGCCGCCGGTGTCCAACCCGGTTCCCAGTGCAACGCATCCAGCTCGGTGTGCGGAGCGCCGGTGAGCGCCTGCAACTGGTCGCCAAGCGTGCTCTTGCCGGAGCAGGATGGTCCGATAACGATCACTCGTTCACCGCATGCATGCGCCATCGCTACCGTCCGTTCCCGGATACGCGCCACAACCCCACGACAAGAGGAACCGAGGATTTTACACTGCGCGTAGAAGCGGTCACGATGAAAGGATGGCGCGCGCTGATGAGACACAAGCGGACACCAAAGATCGCTACGTTTTCGATTGTCGCGCGCGACCCAGCAAGCGGGGACCTGGGGATCGCCGTCGCGTCGAAGTTCCTGGCAGTTGGCGCCGGTGTGCCGCACGCACGTGCCAACATTGGAGCGATCGCGACCCAGGCCGACACCAACATGATCTGGGGCAGCCAGGGGCTGGGCTATTTGGCTGAAGGTGCAACGGCGCAGGAGACGATCGAGCGCCTCGTCGCTTCCGACCCCGGAGCGCCCGGTGGACGGCAAGTGGGCGTCGTCGATGCACACGGCAACGCTGCAACACTCACCGGCCCGGACGCGATGTATTGGGCAGGCGGCCGCACCGGCCCTGGTTTCGCCTGCCAGGGAAACATCCTGGCCGGCCCTGAAGTCGTCGATGCGATGGTCGAAGCCTATACCTCCTCCCATGAGTCGTTCCCATGGCGGCTGTTGGCGGCGCTGGAAGCAGGAGATGCAGCCGGAGGCGACAGCCGCGGCCGGCAAGCAGCGGCGATGCTGATCGTGCGCGACAAGGGCGGCTACGGTGGGCTGACCGACCGCTGGCTCGACCTGCGCGTCGACGACCACCAGGCCCCGATACCGGAGCTGCGACGCCTGGTGGGCCTCCACGATTACTACTTCAACACCGACAACGCTGTGCTGACGCCCCTGGACGACGGGGTGACGGCGCGGATCGCCTCGCACCTGACGATCGTCGGCGAACTGACGGGCCCCGCCGACCGCGCCGCAATCGAGCGCGCCCTGGAGCGCTGGGTCGGCAAGGAGAACCTGGAGATGCGCCTGCGCAGCGACGGGCAGATCGATACGGTGATCCTTAATGCACTGGCGCTCGCGGCAGGCGCAACCCCAGCGAACGGCTAGCCGCTAGCTCTTGTCCAGTAGCTCCAACACCGGCTGCAGCCGCTCGATACCGACCGGCGTCATCGGGAAGACGTAGATCTGGATGTGGCGCACGCCGTGGTCGGCGTAGGCGCGCAGCTGCTCGGCGATCTGCTCGGGCGTGCCGCGCAGGGGTTTGGCGGAGTCCAGTCCGACGCTCGCCGGGATGACCGCCTCGCCGTTCGACAGGTCGACCAGCACGGTGATGGTTAGCTCGAGGGTTGCCGGGTCGCGGCCGACATCAGCACAGGCAGCATGGATGCGTTCCTTCAGCGGCGGCACCCCCGAGGCAAGGTTGCCAGTGCTGCTGAAATAGGCATTCCACTGGTCGCCATAGGCTGCCGCCAGGCGCAGCATCTTCTCGCCGGTCGTGCCAAATAGGATCGGCGGACCATTCGGCCGTGGGCCACGCGGACGCAACTCGCACTCGCGGGCAGTGTAGTACTGCCCAACAAAGTCGACCGAGCCGGTGCGCAAGAGTGTATGAATGATCTTGATCGCTTCTTCAAAGCGCGAGTAGCGGTGGTCGAACGGGTAGCCAAAGGCCTGGTACTCCGGTTCATGCCAGCCGGCGCCCAGGCCCAGGATCAGCCGCCCACCGGAGATCTCGTCTATCGTGTCGGCGATCTTGGCCGTCAGCGCCGGGTTGCGGAAACTGGTGCAGGCCACCAGCGGCGCCAGCTCCACGCGCTCGGTCACCGCCGCCAAGCCGGCCAGCATCGAGAAGCATTCCCACGGACCTTCCGGTTCCAGGCCAGGAAACTTGAACAGCAGATGGTCCTGTACCCAGAGCGAATCAAACCCAGCCTGTTCCCCCAGTTGCGCGAATTCGACCATCTCGCGCCAACGCGGCGTGCGTCCATCGTAGATCCAGTCGGTATCCGGCATCCCTAACCCAACTTTGAAGGGTCGCATGATTTCTCCTTCGATAGATGACAGGTGACAGGCAACAGGTGACAGTGGTTCTTGAGGTACGTGCGTTGCCGGTGCAGTCAGTATCCCGAGGATCGACGCAGCGGCTAGTGCACCGAACTCTCGGTTACCTGGCGGCTGTCATCGCGTCCATCGCTTTCAACCGCTCCAGCACCGGGACGAATGCCTCGATGCCCCGTTCCGTCATCGGGTCGAGGTAGATGCACAGATGGCTGATGCCCTCGTCGACGAAACGCTGGCACTGCTCGGCGATCTGCTCGACGCTACCCTTGATGACGTTTGGCGTATCTGGCCGGCCACGCTCGCCAGGCAGCGGGAAGCCAACCATGATCGAGGCCGTGCGCACCATCGTTGCCGGGTCGCGCCCAGCAGCGCGGCAGGCGGCATCTACTTTTTCCCGCAACGCCGGGATGCTGTTCGGGTCATTCTGCATAAACGAGAAGAATGTGTTCCACTGGTCGCAGTAGCGCGCGCCAACCTGGAGCATCCGCTCGCCGCTCGAGCCAAGGAGGAGCGGCAGATGTGGCTTGTCCCCTCCCGGTCGGGGGCCGCGTGGCCGCAGTTCGCATTCACGCGCAGTGTAAAAGCGCCCTTCATAGTCAATCTGCCCATCCTGCAGCAGCCCATGGATAATCGTGAGCGCCTCCTCGAAGCGCCCAACCCGATGGTCGAATGGGATACCCATCGCGCGGTACTCCGGTGCGTGCCAGCCAGCGCCGAGGCCCAGGATCAGCCGCCCGCCGCTGATCTCATCGATCGTCTCGGCGATCTTGGCTGTCAGGGCGGGGTTGCGGAACCCGGTGCACGCGACCATCGGGCCGATCTCCACCCGGCTCGTTACAGCAGCGATGGCCGCCAGCAGCGAGAAGTTCTCGAGCACACCACATTCCACGCCGTGGTCTGGCAGGGTGAAGTGGTCGACCGTCCAGACAGAATCGAACCCAGCATCTTCCGCCAGCCTGGTCATGCTCAGCAGATCGCCCCAACGCGCGGTCGCACCCCCGTAGCGCGTTTCCACGTGGGGGAGCAGTATCCCCACTTTCAGCCGTTCGCGTGCTGGTTCAGCCAAACAGCCGCTCCCCTCATCACTGTCCGGAGCCTCGGGCGCAGAGTACGGCCCAAGCCCGTCTGGCGCAAGAGCGACGCGTTCATCTGACCCACCGTGCAGGAATGTCCCGAACGCCGAACTTCCAGATCGCACGTCCAGTCTGTTCACGGATCAGCGGAAACTCGCGTACAATGGCCTTGATCGCGCGATACGGGGACGCGCGGGATACGTCCTGCGTGGGCGAGACCTCTATCCCTCTCGCGCGGACACTGGCGTGGCGGCCGCGCGATTGTGCGACCCTCACGGAATGTACGGACCGACCCACAGTCGCCCTCCGGGCTGAAAGGCTTCGTAGCGTGTCAAGGGCAAAAGCGACGACGACCAATGGCGCCGCCGCCAACGGCGCAAGTCGTCGGCGAGGACGCAGCGCGTCGAAAACGGACAACGGACCTGGCGTAGATGCGTTGCACGCGCTGGAGAAATCCGAGCTCCTCTCCCTGTACAGGCAGATGTATCTCATCCGCAGGTTCGAGGAACGCTCCGCCGAACAGTACGCCTATGGCAAGATCGGGGGCTTCCTCCACTTGTATATCGGTGAAGAAGCAGTGGCTGTCGGCGCGATCAAGGCGCTGTCGCCGGCCGACCACCTCGTGACGCACTACCGCGACCACGGCTACGCGCTGGCGATCGGCGCCGACCCTGGGCCGGTCATGGCTGAGCTGTTCGGCAAGGAAACAGGCACAACCAAAGGTCGTGGCGGCTCGATGCACCTGACCCACGTCGAGCGGCACTTCTGGGGTGGATATGCAATTGTCGCCGGCCACCTGCCGATCGCAACAGGGATTGGCCTGGCGTTGCAGTACCAGGAGCAGGACGCCGTCTGCATGTGCATCTTCGGCGATGGCGCGACGAACGCCGGGGCTTTCCACGAAGCCTTGAACATGGCCGCCATCTGGAAGCTGCCGGTGATCTTCCTGTGCGAGAACAACCTGTATGCCATGGGTACCGCGCATCAGTACATTTCGGCGGTCCCCTCGATGGCAACGAAAGCCCTCGCCTATGACATGAAGGCGGAAACCGTCGATGGCCAGGATGTCCTGGCGATGTACGAAGCCGCCCGCCGGGCGGTCGAGTGGTGCAAGGCAGGCAACGGCCCGTACTTCCTGGAAGCAATGACCTACCGCTTCCGCGGACACTCGATGGCCGACCCGGAAACCTACCGTGATAAGGACGAAGTCGAGCAGTATCGTAGCCGTGACCCAATCACTGCATACCAGGAGCAGCTGATCGAGGCCGGCGTTGCCGACAAAGCGGTGTTCGAGCAGATCGACCGCGAAGTAGAGGAGCAGCTCGAAGCGGCGATCTTCTTCGCCGACGCCAGCCCGTTCCCCGATCCCTCGACGATTTACGACTACGTCTATGCAGAGCCGATCTGGGAGACGATCGCCCGCAACGGTGCAAGCGAGGATTCGGAGGGACCACGTGGCTAGTACCCTGGCCGAACTGGAGGAGATGCAGCGCGAAGCAGCCAAAGGCGCATCCAGAGCCTCCGGTGGCATGCGCGAGGTGACCTACCGGGACGCCCTGCGCGAAGCGATCACTGAAGAAATGGACAAGAACCCGAATGTTCTCCTGCTCGGTGAGGACATCGGCGCCTACGGCGGCTCGTACGTGGTGACGCGCGGCTTCCAGGAGAAATACGGTCGAAAGCGGGTGATCGATACGCCGATCGCCGAGCTGGGCATCGTCGGCGTTGCGGTCGGCGCGGCGATGGCGGGGCTGAAGCCAATCGTCGAGCTGATGACGATCAACTTTTCGCTGCTGGCCATCGACCAAATCGTCAACCATGCCGCCAAGATCCACTACATGTTCGGCGGGCAGTTCACCGCACCGCTGGTGATCCGCACAGCATCCGGCTGGGGGCAGCTCGGCGCAACACACTCGCAGACGTTCGAGGGTTGGTATGCCCACGTACCCGGCCTGCGGGTCGTCATGCCCAGCACCCCCCGCGATGCCAAAGGCTTCCTCAAGGCTGCTGTGCAGGGCAACGACCCGGTTATGTTCATCGAACACTCGCTGATCTACCGCAACCGTGGCCTGATCCCCGATGGCGAATACATCCTGCCCCTGGAGGGTGCGGAAGTCCGCAAGGAAGGCTCCGACGTGACGATCGTTTCCTGGTCACGCGGCGCGATACTCGCCATGGGTGCGGCGGACGAACTGGAGCGCGAAGGCATTTCCAGCGAAGTGATCGACATGCGGGTGTTGCGCCCACTGGATATCGACACTGTCGCTAAATCGGTCGCCAAGACGAACCGGCTGGTGATTGTGGAGGAATCCTGGAGGACAATGGGCCTGGGCGCGGAGATCGCCGCAGCGGTACAGGAAGTCGCGTTTGATGACCTGGACGCACCGATTGGGCGTGTTGGCAGCATCGAAGTGCCGATGCCCTACGCGCGCAACCTGGAACGCATTATTATCCCAGGCAAGGATGAGGTCATCCAGGCGGTCAAAGCAACGCTCTGATCCTTTGCTGATGATTGACCGCGCCGCACGGCAGCGGAGCCGGCGGTGTCCGATAGAGAGGGAGTGATGGCGAAGACGGTCGTGATGCCCCAAATGGGGTACGACATGGACGCGGGCACACTGTTACGCTGGCTCAAGCAGGAGGGCGACACCGTCGAGCGCGGGGACCCAATCGCCGAAATTGAGACTGACAAGGTCAACATCGAGATCGAGGCCTTCGAGAGCGGCGTCCTGCGCAAGACCTTGATCTCCGAAGGCACGACGGTGCCTGTCGGAGAACCGATTGCGATCATCGGCGCAGCCGATGAGGTAATCGAGAGTGTCAACGGCGTGGGCGCACCAGCCCAGGCAACGGCAGCCACTGCGCCGGAACCGGTTGCGGTTGCGGCCGTGGGTCAGGCTGCTGAACAGGCAGCAACGCAGGCGCCGCCGACCGCATCAAGCGCAGCGGCTGCACCTCCTGCGCCAGCGCCCTCGGCGACAAACGGTGCGGCTCCGGCCGAAGCAGTTTCGGGCGAACGCCTGCGCGCCTCTCCTCTGGTCCGCCGTCTGGCGGCTGAACATGGCATCAACCTGGCCGGCATCAACGGCAGCGGGCCACACGGACGCATTGTCAAGCGCGATATCGAAGGCCTGTTGACCGGCGCGCGACCGGCCGCCGCACCGACGCCCACCCCGGCCCCAGCACCGGCGCCACCGGCTCAGCCGGTTGCTCCTGCTCCCGCGCCGGTTGTTGCACCAGCGCCAGCAACGGCAGCGCAGCCTGTCGCCGAAGGCGAGCTGGTCGAGCTCTCGCGCATCCGCCAGACCATCGGCAAGCGCATGAGCCAGTCGTTCCAAAACGCTCCGCACTTTTACGTCACCAACGTCATCGATATGGGCAAGGCCATGGACTTGCGCAAGCAGGTCAACGCGGACCTCGACGACGACAGCAAGCTCTCGGTGAACGACCTCATCATCAAAGCCACAGCCATGGCGCTGCGCGAGTTCCCGGTCCTCAACTCTGCCTACATCGATGGCAAAATGCAGCGCCATGCGAGCATCGATATCGGCATTGCCGTCGCGCTGGATGGCGGGCTGATTACCCCCTTCATCCCGGAGGCCGACCGCAAGTCACTCGGCGAAATCGCCCGCATGACCAAGGATCTGGTCGGCCGGGCGCGCTCCGGTGGGCTCCGGCCCGAGGAGTTCACCGGCGGCACGTTCACCATCTCAAACCTGGGCATGTACGATGTCGAGAGCTTCATCGCGATCATCAACCCACCCCAGGCTGCGATCCTCGCAACTGGCGCCGTGACGGTCGACCCAGTCTGGAATGAGGAGACGCAGACATTCGAGCCACGACGTGTCATGCGCGCGACGGCATCCGCCGACCACCGCATCACTGATGGGGCAGAGGTCGCACGTTTCCTGCAAAAGCTGAAGTCGCTGCTGGAACACCCAATGGCACTGCTCGTCGGCTAACCCGCGGCACATGACGCGGCCCGTTCCTATACGAACGGGCCGCGTTTGCATTTCCGGCTGGGCGGACGGGCCGCTTAGTTCAGTCGAGCCTTGAGGATATCGGCGACCCCTGCCGGGCTATCGGCAACTTCGACGCCAGCAGCGCGCAAGGCGGCGATCTTGTCGGCAGCCGCTCCAGTGCCGCCGGAGATGATCGCGCCGGCGTGCCCCATGCGCTTGCCCGGCGGGGCCGTCTGCCCCGCAATGAAGCCGGCGACCGGCTTCGATACATGCTCGCGGATGAAGGCGGCGGCCTTCTCCTCCTCGGAACCGCCGATCTCGCCGATCATAACGATGCCCTCGGTCTCCGGGTCATCCTCGAACATTGCCAGCACGTCGATGAACGAGGTGCCAATGATCGGGTCGCCGCCGATCCCCACCGCAGTCGTTTGGCCAAGCCCCGCCTGGGTCAGCGCCCAGACCACCTCGTAGGTGAGCGTGCCGGAACGCGACACCAGGCCGACACGTCCCCGCTGATGGATATAGCCCGGCATGATGCCGATCTTCGCCTCGCCGGGCGTGATCAGGCCGGGGCAGTTCGGCCCGATCAATCGCGACGCGCGCGCAGCAACATGCGCGCGCACTTTCACCATGTCCAGTGCCGGGATGTTCTCCGAGATGCAGATAACGAGCGGGATGCCGGAGTCAACCGCTTCAAGAATGGCATCCGGCGCGAACGGTGCGGGCACGAAGATGATCGACACGTTCGCCCCAGTTTCCGCCACGGCGTCGGCGACCGTGTTAAACACCGGCACGCCGTGGACCGATGACCCGCCACGACCCGGCGTCACGCCACTGACCACTGGGGTCCCGTACTCGATCATCTGCCCAGTGTGGAATGTCGCTTCACGCCCAGTGATGCCCTGCACCAGCAGCCGCGTATCGCGTCCAACAAGAATGCTCACGATCGTTGGCTTTCTGCTTTCAGCCCCTTGCTGCCTCGACGGCGGCGCGGGCTGCATCGCGCATCGTCTCAAACGAACTCAGCCCGGCGTCGCCGAGGATGCGCCGGCCTTCGTCCTGGTTGGTCCCGACTAGTCGGATCACCATCGGTACACCGACATCGACCCGCTTGCGCGCTTCAATAATGCCCTTGGCGACAATATCGCAGCGGGTGATGCCACCGAAAATGTTGAAGAGGATCGCCCGCACGCCAGGGTCGGCCAGCACAAGCTCAAGCGCCAGCGTCACCTGCTCGACGCTTGCCCCACCGCCGACATCCAGAAAGTTCGCTGGCTCCCCGCCGTACAGCTTCACTGCGTCCATCGTCGCCATCGCCAACCCAGCGCCGTTGACGACACAGCCGATGTTGCCGTCCAGCTTGACGAACGAAATGCCGTTGGCCTTAGCGCGCAGTTCGGTTGCGTTCTCCTCGTCCAGGTCACGCAGGCGCTCGAAATCCTTGTGGCGCGGAAGTGCGCTGTCGTCCAGGCTCATTTTGGAGTCGAGCGCCAGCCAGCGGTCGTCCTTGGTCAACACCAGTGGGTTGATCTCTGCCAGCGTGGCGTCGGAACCGACGAACGCGGCATACAGCGCTTTCGCGATCGACGTGAAACCGCCCACAAGCGGCGGCTCGATCCCGAGGCTAAAGGCGATGCTGCGTGCCTGATAATCGAGCAAGCCAAGCAGTGGGTCAGCTGTCACTTTGATAATGCGCTCTGGGGTATTGCGCGCGACTTCCTCAATGTCCACGCCGCCCTCGGCGCTGGCCATCAACGTAATGCCGCGCTTCTCACGGTCAAGGATGATCCCCAGGTAGTACTCGCGGCCGATTTCCACCGCAGGGGCAACCAGCAGCTTGCGCACGGTGTGCCCCCGAATGTCCATGCCCAGGATCTGCTCCGCAGCTGCCTGCGCATCGTGTGGTGACCCAGCGAGCTTGATGCCTCCTGCCTTGCCACGCCCACCGCTGTGCACTTGCGCTTTCAACACCACCCGTCCGGCGGCGCCTGCCACCCGCTCGAACGCGCGCGAGGCTCCGGAAGGGTCGCTGACGACGATGCCAGCGTTAACTGGTATCCCGTAGTTCGCCAATAGCTCAGCAGCCTGATATTCATGAATGTTCATCGGTTCACGTCGATCCCGACTTCCCCCATCGATCCGTCGCGCCGCGACATCGGGTCGCGACAGGGCCGAAGCATCATAGCATGCCATCTCCGCCGGGCGGGCGGGTGACGGTGACGAGCGTGGTAAGGTAATGACGTGTTTGCTCTGTCTGGAATGGATCGAACCTCGGAACCGATCACCAACGTCGCCACCCGGCCGCTCACGCAGATCGAAGGACGCGCTTCCTTCTGGTCAGACCTGCGGCAGGCCACCTCTACAGCACTCCTGCTCGACTACGATGGCACCCTTGCGCCGTTCGCCATCGACCGCCTTGCCGCTCTCCCGCTCCCTGGGGTCGTCCCGGCCCTGCAAGCGATTCGCGAGCAAACCGATTCGTTCATCGCGCTCGTCACTGGCCGCCCGGTCTCCGAGCTCAGGCAACTTCTCGGGCTGGCCGACCTGATGGTCATCGGCAGCCACGGTTGGGAAACCGCCATGCCCGGCGCCTTGCCGGTCACTCGCGCGTTGCAGCCTGCCCGATCTGCGCTGCTCGATGCCGCAGCGTATCTGGCAGCCGAGCATATCGACCGTTCGCGGATTGAGCGCAAGCACGCCAGCGTCGCCGTGCACCTGCGTGGCCTACAGCTGGACGACGCTGCAACGATTGCCAAGCACGTCAACTCCGCATGGTCCCAGATCGTTGCTGAAGGCGGCGTCACCGTGCGCCCATTCAATGGCGGGCTGGAGCTGCGCGTCAGCGGCTGGGACAAAGGCACAGCAATTGCCGACGTGCTTGAAACAGTGCAGCCGGATTTCGCGGCCTACCTCGGAGACGACGACACCGATGAAGATGCGTTCGCCGTCATCAGCCGCTGGGGTGTCGGGATCCTCGTCGGCGACGCGCGCCCGACACGGGCGGCGGGCCGCCTCGACATGCAGGCGGCGCCTGGGTTCCTGGACGATTGGGCGCGCGTGCTGGCGAAAGCGCGGCGCCCTGAGCAACGAAGTGGCAGCCGCCAGTGAGGAGTGCGACCACGGAAGGAGTACAGGTGACGGATGGTGCGATCAAACGTCTGGTCGTCGTCTCGAACCGCTTGCCAGTGGTGGTGGAGAGAGGCGCCGACGGCGCGTGGGACGTGAGACAAGGGGCCGGAGGGCTGGTTACTGCACTCGCGCCGGTGTTGCGTGACCGGGGCGGGCTCTGGATCGGTTGGCCCGGCTCGCGCGACGAGGACATCGACGCCGCAACCTTGGCCTCGGTTTCCGGACAGGTCGGGTATCGTCTCGTACCGGTGAGCCTGCCGTCCGAAATCGTCAGCGACTATTACGACGGCTTCGCCAATGCGACGATCTGGCCTCTGTTCCACGATCTCCCGTCGCGCAGCATCTTCAGACCCAGCTACTGGCGTGCCTACACAGCAGCCAACGAGCATTTCGCCACCGCCATCGCTGCTGCTACGACAGAAGATGACTGGGTCTGGGTGCACGACTATCACCTGATGCTCGTCCCCCAGCGTCTGCAAGCAGCCGGCGCCCCGCGCCGGTGTGGGTTCTTCCTGCACATTCCGTTTCCACCAGTCGATATCTACCTGCGGCTACCCTGGCGGTTCCAGGTGCTCCACGGCCTGTTGTCGCACGATCTGATCGGCCTGCAGACGGCACGCGATGCGCGGAACTTCGTCGCCTGTGTCCGCGCGTTGGTCAAAGGGGTGAAGGTGACGCGCGTTGGCGAGTCATACTCGCTGGAGCTGGGGCCGCGCAGAGTCCAAGTCGGCGCGTTTCCAATCTCCATCGACTTCAACCGTTTCGCTACACGTGCCGCAGCCGCCGACGTGACGCTCGAAGTTGCCCGGCTACGCGAGGTGCTGCCGGACAACCAGCTTATCCTCGGCGTCGATCGCCTCGACTACTCCAAGGGCATCCCCGAGCGGCTGCTCGCCTTGCAGGATGCACTACGTCGCTACCCAGAGTTGCAGGGTAACGTCGCGCTGTACCAGGTCGTCGTCCCCAGCAGGGAGCATGTCCCTGAGTATCAACTACTGAAGAGCGAAATCGAACGGCTGGTTGGCGAAATCAACGGAGAATTCACGCAGCCTGGCTGGCAGCCGGTCCATTATGTCTACCGTTCACTCAGTATGCGCGACCTGCTCGCCTTTTACCGCATGGCTGACATCTGCTTGGTAACCTCGCTGAAGGACGGCATGAACCTGGTGTCCAAGGAGTATTGCGCCTGCAGTATTGACGAAGATGGCGTCCTGATCCTCAGCGAGTTCGCCGGCAGCGCCGGGCAATTACGCCGTGGGGCATTGTTGGTGAACCCGCACGACATCGAGGGCTGTGCCGATGCCATCCACGCCGCATTTCGCATGCCGCGATCGCAACGCCGCCAGAGGATGCGCCAGATGCGGCGCAGTATCGAACGCAGCGATGTCTTCTGGTGGACCGAGTCGTACCTGGCCGCCGCGATCCACAAGCGGTTGGATGCGTTCCCAACGCACGAGTACTTCGTGCCGGATGCCCCAAGCGGGCGCTTCGATTGGGCAGACGCGTACCCTGAGTGAACGCTGCGCGCAAACGAAGCTGGTCGCCGTTTGGTATTCTCAGGGGTCTTCTGGTGTTCGCTACTCGCATCGTGCGCACCAGCGATCCAGAAGTGACGCAGCGCCGGTACCAAAGCGTGGTAGCCGGCGAAGGGAGGGAACCGATGTTTCGACGTGAAGAAAGCAGGCACGACATGGCCTTCATGGCCGGCGTCGTCGTCGGGGCGATTGGCGGGGTGCTGGTGACGCTGGCACTGACGCCTGTCTCCGGCCAGCAGGCGCGTGAGAAGTTGCGCGAACGCACCAGCGATCTGCATGTGAAAGAGCGCGCAGCCGGGGTTGCCTCAACCGCGCGCGAGCGGGTCGAGCCAGTGCGGGAGAAGGCGACGGAAGTTGCTGCTGGCGTCGCCTCAACCGCGCGCGAGCGGGTCGAGCCAGTGCGGGAGAAGGCGCTAGAGATCGCCGCGAAGTCGCCGCTGCCGGTCGGTCGCCACGAGCCGGATACCGCCGCTGAGGTCGCTGAGACCCTCGAGAGCGCTGCGCCGCAACCCGAGGCCGCCAACGACATCGTCGCGCAATAGGAGTGTTGCCTCGGCTCTCGGCTATCATTCCGCGACTCCGTCCCACTGCGACGGTAGAAGCAAGCGCCGTGCGTCACACGCCTGGCTGCTGGTAGTCGAGAGCCGACAGGAGACGCATGATTCCATTTGGCGATGACGACCGCGGCTTCCGCTCGCGACCGTACGTCGTCTTCGCCTTTATGATCATCAACATCGTCGTCTTCACCTACGAGCTGCAACTGTCTGAGCCGGAGCTTCAGCGCTTCATTTTCTCTTGGGGGGTTACCCCATACGAGATCACCAACCGGGTCGATATTCCTCCAGAGATCAGCCATCCAGTCTGGGTGACGATCTTTACCTCGATGTTCCTGCATGGCGGCTGGCTGCACATCATCGGCAACATGATGTACCTGTGGATCTTCGGCGACAAC
>QEUZ01000070.1 GCA_003577355.1 Chloroflexota bacterium
GCTTTTCGCTCGGCCTCGAACGGGTGTTGGCTGCCAGCTCGCGCACATTTGCGACAGACTTACAGCCCGCCGTGCTGGTCCTCGTCGGGAAGGACGCTCCCGCGGCGGTGCGCTTGGCGGCGGCGTTGCGTGCTGCTGGCTGGTCGGCCGCGCTTGACGTGCGCGGCCGCAACGAGCAGGCGACCCGCCGCGCTGCTGAGCGACAGGGTTTCCGCGCGCTGGCCCGCCGCAGTGAGAACGGCATCGATATCGTGCTGGTGCCCAGTGGCGCGGTGCGCAGGTTTGCAGCGGCGCCTGCACCGGCGGAGGTGCTTGCAGAGTGAGAGACGGCAGACACCTGCGCATTGCCTTGACCAGCAAGGGGGATTACGAAGAGGCCACCCGGCGGTTCCTGAACGACGCCGGCCTCAGCGTCTGGCGGCCGAACCCACGGCAGTACACCGGACGCATCCATGCCGTGCCCGACGCCGAGGTGCTGTTCCAGCGCACTGAAGACATCGTTCACAAAGTGGCCGATGGCGGGGCAGACATTGGCATCACCGGCTACGATCTCGTCGCCGAACACGCCATGGATGACCCGGCCGTCCACGTTGTGCTGGAGGATCTCGGCTTTCGTCACTGCCAGCTGGTCGTCGCGGTGCCCGAATCCTGGCTCGATGTCACAACGATCGACGATCTGGCGGACCTGTCGATTGATTTCAAGCGCCGGGGCCGCCAGTTGCGCGTCGCGACGAAGTTCCCCAACCTGGTGGGCGACCATCTCCACCGCAATGGCGTGAACTATTTCGAGCTGACTGCCGCGCACGGTGCGCTGGAGGCCGCCCCAGCCCTCGGCTACGCCGACGTGATTGCCGACTTGACGCAGACCGGCGTGACATTGCGCGATAACCACCTGCGGCCGATCGAAGGTGGGGTGGTCCTCAACGCCCAGGCCTGCCTGATCGCAAATGTGCGCACGCTCGCGGAAGAGCCGGAACGCCTGCGACAGGCGCGCACCTTCATCGAACTGTGTGAGGCGCGGATCCGCTCGCGTGGGTATCGCGTCATCACCGCCAACGTCCCCGGCGCGTCGGTGGATGACATCGTGCGCCGGATCGTGAGCAACATCGACTTGGCCGGTGAAATGGGACCGACGATCGCGCCGGTCTACCCCAAGCGCGCAGCGACTGGCTCGTGGTTCTCGGTGAGCATTATCGTGCCGGCCTCGAAGTTGCTCGCAGCCGTGGACCACCTGCGGGAAGCGCACTCAAGCGGGATCACCGTGGCAACACCGGAGTACATGTTTGAAGTCCGCTCGGAAGCGTTCGCGGCATTGCAGGCAGCGGTCTGCGCCTTCGGGTCGGGGGGGGCGCAGCGGTGGTAAGCCCAATCCGTATCTTCCTCGATGAAGAGGAAGGTCGCCGGTTCGTCCTGCGACCACGCGATCTGGAAACGGCCGAGCTCTCGCCGGGCATGCGCGCAGGGGTGCAGCGCGTTTTTGGAGCGGACCTGACTGCCGACGAGGTGGTGCGACGCATCCTCGCTGACGTGCGCCAGCAAGGGGACGCTGCCCTGCGGCACTACACCCTGGCGATTGACGGCGTTGCCCTGGAGCGCCTCGAAGTGACTGCCGAGGAGCTTGACGCTGCCTTCGCAGCGGTTCCAACCGCGACGGTCGAGGCGTTGCGTTATTCCGCCGAGCGTATCCGACGGTTTCACGAGCGCCAGCATGTTGACTCCTGGATCGATTTCCAGCCCGAAGGAGCGTTGGGGCAGATCATCCGCCCGCTCGACCGGGTCGGCGTGTATGCTCCCGGCGGGACAGCGCCCTATCCCTCGTCGCTCCTGATGGTCGCGGTTCCTGCTGCCGTGGCCGGAGTTGGTGAGGTCATCGTGTGTGCGCCCCCGGAGCGCAATGGCCGTATCGCGCCGGTCACTGCTGTCGCGGCGCGAATTGCCGGCGCATCGCGGGTGTTCAAGCTCGGTGGCGCGCAGGCGATCGGTGCAATGGCCTACGGCACCGAGAGCGTCCCAAAGGTCGATAAGGTGCTCGGCCCGGGCAACATCTTCGTCGTGTTGGCCAAGAGGCAGGTCTACGGGACGGTTGCCATCGATGCGCTGCCCGGCCCGACCGAAACGTTGCTGATCGCCGACGATGGCGCCGACCCGCGTCTCTGCGCTGCCGACATGTTGGCCCAGGCCGAACACGACCCGATGGCTAGCGCCATTCTGTTGACGACCTCAGTCCCCCTGGCAGCGGAAGTATCAACCGAGCTCGCCGTGCAAGTTGAGCGACTGGAGCGGGCGGCGATCGCCCGAGAGTCACTAGAGCGCAACGGGGCCATCGTCGTTGTCGAGACGTTGGAAGCGGCCTTTGACATCGCCAACGAGTACGCGCCGGAGCACTTGTGCCTGCTCTTGCGGCAGCCGTGGGACTGGGTCAACCAGGTGCGCCACGCCGGCGGTATCTTCGTTGGGGAGCATTCGCCGGAAGTCGCTGGGGATTACACCGCTGGTCCCAGCCATGTGATGCCAACCGGGCGCACCGCGCGCTTCTCGTCCCCAGTGAATGTCCTGGACTTCCTGAAGGTGATATCCGTCATCGGGCTGAACGAACGTGGGTTGGCCCAGGTGGGGCCACCGGCGATGGAGGTGGCCCGTGCCGAAGGGCTGACCGCGCACGCGGCAGCGATTGAGAAGCGTCTGGAACGACAGCGCCCGGACTGATCGCCGAGCGGTCCGACGGTTGGCCGGCGAGGAACCGCCACCCGTCGCAGCGGATCTGCGCGCTAGGATGACGCGAGCCGCTGGAGCGCCGCGAAGACCCGTTCTTCCGGTGTCATGCCGGCGCGGCCCTCCAACGATGCCAGCGCGTTGCGGGCTTCGAGCAGGCTGTACCCCAGCGCTTCTAGTGCCGCGAGTGCATCTTGGTCGGCAGCATCGCGGGTGGCCGGGGCGCCTGGCTGGCCGAGCAACGGCGCGATATCGCCGAGCTTGCGTTTGAGGTCGAAGACAATGCGTGAGGCCGTCGCTTTCCCGATGCCGGGTGCTTTCGAGAGCAGGGCCACATCCTCGTTGGCGATAGCCTGGTAGAGCGTGCTGATGTCGGTGAACGACAGCAGGTTCAGCGCGACCCGTGGCCCGACACCGTTGACGGCAATCAGCAGCAGGAAGAAGTCCAGTTCCGCCTGCTCTGGAAACCCGTACAGTGCCAGCTGGTCCTCGCGCACGACGAGGTGGGTGAGGATCTCAACCGGGTCCCCAGGTGTGCCGAGCGAGGCCAACGCGCGGCTCGACATGGCCACCCGCAGCCGGAAGCCGTGCAGGTCGATGACGACGGCTTGCGGTTCGAGCGCAGCGATCGTGCCGCGTAACCCAGCAATCATGCTTGCTCCTCCGCAATCCGATACACGCGCCGGGCGTTGCCAGCCAGCACAAGTGCCCGCTCCGCGTCATCCTGTATCGTGCGCTCGAAGCGCCTGGCCAGCTTGCCCTGCGATAACACCGGGTAATCGCTTGCGAACAGCACCCGCTCGGCCCCAACCAGGTTCAGCACGGTTGGGATGACCGCATGACGATAGAGGTAGGTCGATGCGGCTGAGTCGTAGACGACGTTGCGCGTGATTGCCTGGATTTCCGGCATCAGCTCGTAAAACGGCAGGCCGCCTCCCCAGTGTGCCAGCACAATGGGCTGATTTGGAAATGCCGTAAGGAAGGCAGCCAGCCGGTTCGGATGTGCGGCCCCCTTGCCCGGGTAGTCGTGGCCGAGTGGCTCGCTGCTGTGCAACATGACCGGCAGATCCAATTGGCGGCAGGCGTCCATCAACTCCGCCAGCGCCGGGGCAGTAGTGAGATCAAAGCCCTGGGCATCCGCATTCAATTCGCCGATCCCGCAGGCGCCAGCGCGCTTGGCGAGTTCGGCGGCTGCCGCCGCACCTGGCGCGTGTGGCACGACAGTCGCCATGTAAGACAACCGTTGCGGATGCCGTCTGCAGACCTCCGCCAGCCAGGCGGAATGTTCGCGACACAGCCCAAGGTCGGCCCAGGGGAACCCACAGACGATCGAATGGGTAATGCCTGCCGACTCCATGCTTGCCAGCAGGTCGTCCTCCGATGCGAGCTTGGCTGCTGGGTTGCGATAGAGCTGGTCGAACCAGCGGTCGCGGGCGCAGTACGCCGCGCGATCACCACGCACCCAGGGAGGGAAGATGTGCGTGTGGGCGTCGATCAGCGCCACGGTCGCCCGCGCTAGAGCACGAACAGGATGACGACGACAATGACGATGAATAGCAGCACGCCGATCGCTGCCAGGACAGGGATGGCAAGCCGCGAGGTATCGCGCGCCGGAGCAGCCTCCGGCGGGGGCGCCTGCAGGACGCTGAGCGGCGCGTACCAGGCAATGAGCGCAGTCACGTTGTCGGTCGAGCCGCCTGCAATCGCGCGTGAGACGATCTCTTTAGCTGCCTCGTCCGGCTTTGAGCGGGTCAGAGCATTGATGAGCTCGTCCTCCTCAACGTAGTCGTGCAGTCCATCGGTTGAGAAGAGGACCCGGTCGTCGGGCAGGAGCTTCAACTCAAAGATGTCGATTTCAACCTTCTGACGATGGCCGAGCGCGCGGGTGATGATGTTCTTGTGGTGGCTTTCCCGTGCTTCCTGTTCAGTCATTGCACCGAGCGCCACCTGCTCCGCCACCAAGGAGTGATCCTTGGTGATCTGGGTCAGGTTGTTGGCTCGAACGAGATAGGCGCGGCTATCGCCAACATTGGCAATGGTCAGGTCTGCCCCGCGCACCACCCCGGCGACGAGTGTTGTCCCCATCATGTTGTGTTCGCCTTCGGCCGAGCCGTTGGCGTAAATGCGCTCGTTCGCTTCGCGAATGGTCTGCTTGAGCAGGAGCGGTATATCCGCAGTGTTTCCGGCGGCGATGCCTGCAACCAGCGTATCGATCGCCATTTGCGAAGCGACCTCGCCGCGCTGGTACCCGCCCATGCCGTCTGCTACGGCAAAGAGAATGAGGTTGTCGGGGCTTGCACTGGTTGGGTCGGCTGCGCTTGGGCTATAGTAGACCGCGTCCTCGTTCTGCTCCCGCACCGGGCCGGGATCGGTCGCGGCTCCAATGACCAGCCGGCTTTCCTCCACGGTCGCGTCTCTCCTCCAGGTGCGGCAACAGTACGGCAGATCGCTGCTTGGCGACTATGATACGATACCCCGCCGCCAACCGAAGCCTACGAAAGGCGCAGCATGCCATCATCAAGATCGATTGGGTTGCTCTCGATCGTTGCTATCGTCGTCCTTGCCGTCGGGGGACTCGCGTTTCTGTTATCACGCGATGGCGGCGACTCAGGGAGCAGCGCGACTCCAACGCGAGGAGCGTCCGGTACGCCAACCCTGGCTCCAGAGACTGCCGCCGATGCGCTCTCCGCCGCTGCGGACCGCTGGGATGCGACCGACACCGCCCACTTTGCGCTGACAATCGATGGACAAGCATTCATCGACGACGAGCGGACGATTGAGCTGCGCGCTGCCGAAGGGGACATTGCCCGCCCTGACCTGGTAGAGGCACAGGCGACGATCGCCGTCTCCCTCGTGACATTCAACCTTGGGATCATCGCCGTTGGCGACACGATGTACCAGACGAACCTTGTGACAGGGCGGTGGGAGCGCGCCCCGGATGACTTCGGCTACAACCCGGCGGTGCTATTCAGCCCGACGGAAGGTATTGGCGCGGTCGCCCGCCGGGTCCAGAATGCCGAATTTGCTGGGAGCGAAGTGGTTGGCGGCCGGGCGACGCGGATCGTCACCGGCGTCCTGACCGGAGATGACGTTAGCACGATTACCGCTGGCGCGCTGGAGGGGGACATTGTTCAGACAAAGGTCTGGGTCGCCGACGACAACTCCGACATTGTTAAGGTGGAGTTGCGCTCCGAGCCAGCCGCTGGCAACACACCAACAACCTGGACATTGCTCGCAACCAACCAGAACCAGCCGGTGACGATCGAAGAGCCACAAGTGTAATGGCGGCGTCGGCCGAACCCGGAAGTCGTACCGGTTATGGCGCCCTCGCTGCGGTGCTGGCCGTTGTCCTGCTGGCCGCGCTCGACCTGACGGTCGTCGCGCCGATCCTGCCGACGATGATCAGCGACCTGGGTATCAGCCCGGTTGATGCCGACCGTTACTCCTGGATCGTCCTCTCCTATCTTGTTGCGTATACGGTGACGGTGCCGCTTACCGGCCGTCTCTCCGACTTTCTCGGCCGGTTGCCGGTCTTCGGCGGTGCATTGGCGTTGTTTCTGTTTGGGTCGCTCCTCGCTGCCGGGGCCGACGACCTGACGATGATGATCGCCGGCCGCACCCTCCAGGGGCTGGGCGGAGGTGCGATGCTGCCGGTGTCGATGGCGCTGGTGGCCGACATCGTGCCGGAACGGCAACGCGCCTCGGCGCTGGGCCTCGTCGCGGCGGTCGATACGTTCGGCTGGGTGCTTGGGCCTGTCTGGGGAGCTGGGGTCAATGCCGTCTTCGACAGTTGGCGCGCGATCTTCTGGCTGAACTTGCCGCTCGGGGCGGTAGCCGCGGTTTTGCTGCTGGTCGCGCGGCCCGGTGTGCGCGGCCGCAGCACCGTCGTTCGCCCGAACCTCCTCAACGCAGGTGTGGCTGCCCTCTTCTTGGTGACGTTTTCGCTGGCGCTCTCGACCGGCAGCGAAGGGGGGCTTGAAGCAGGACAGGGCGCCGGTACGCTGGGTTCGCAAACCAACCCATTGGCCGACTACCGCTGGCCAATCCTTGCAGTCTCGGCAATCGCGCTGGTTGCGTTCGTGGCTCTGGAACGGCGCTCGAACAATCCCTTGTTGCCGCGGGACCTGATCGCATCGGTGCGCTTTCGGCTCGCAAACATGGCCAACTTTCTCATCGGCGGCGCGTTGATCGTCGCCATGATCAACGCGCCATTGGTGGTCGCGCTGCTGGCGGATACCGACGCCGTACCACGCGATACGGCGTTGTTGCTCGGCGCGTTCACACTGGCGATGACAGTCGGCGCGCTCGCTGGTGGGCGCCTGATGCAGAGTGCGGGGGCTGTCGCCGTCGCTGCAACTGGCTTGGCAATCAGCGCGGGCGGGTTCGTCGTCATGCACTTTTGGGAGGATGAGCTGCGCCTGGCGACGATGTCGGCAACGATGAGTATTGCCGGCCTCGGCTTGGGCCTGGTTATCGCGCCAATGGGTGAAACGGCGATCCGCGCTGCCGGGCGCGCCAGTTACGGCGCTGCTTCTGGCCTGGTCCTGCTGGCACGTTTGCTCGGCATGACCGTCGGGTTGGCCGGCGTGACCGCCTATGGCCTCGCGCGCCTCGACGCACTCATCGCGGGTCTCCCGCCGGTATCGCCGATACCGGGTGAGTCGGCCAGCGACTACTTTGCGCGCCAACAGGAGTATCTGGAGACGCAGCTCATCCCACTAACCCTCGATGTGATCCGTGAGACCTTCTTGCTAGCAGCCGCAGTGTGTCTTGTTGCGATGCTCGTTGTCGCATTCATCCGGTTCCAACGCGAGTGACCAGTGACCAGTGACGAGTGACCAGTGGTTTGAACGCTTCTGTCGACAGCGCCCTTTTCTGATGGAACGCGCTACCTTGACCCGACAATGGACGGCGGCTGGAACACAAGGCCATCGTGACGATAGAGCGTTCAAGGAGGGAAGGCGCATCTCGATCAGGTCGCGCGTCGCTGAGGGCAGCAGCCGCTTGGCATCTGAACGTACAATGCATCGGCACAGTAACCGCGTGACAGAACAGTCAATGGATGTATACTCAGCCCATGACTATGCCGATTACCGACGCCTTCAACCGACCACTGCGCGACTTGCGGATCTCCGTCACTGACCGGTGCAATTTCCGCTGTGTCTATTGCATGCCGAAAGAAGTGTTTGGCGCCAGTTACCCGTTCCTCGCCCGGCAGGAGTTATTGACATTTGAGGAAATCGCCCGGCTGGCAGGCATCTTCACCGCCCACGGTGTGACGAAGCTGCGGCTCACCGGCGGCGAGCCGCTCGTGCGGCGTGATCTCGAGGTGCTCGTCGGCATGCTCACCGAGCTGCCGGGCGTCGACGACATCGCGCTGACGACGAACGGCTCATTGCTCAGCTTGAAGAAGGCGCAGGCGCTCGCCGCAGCTGGTCTGCGGCGCATCACGATCAGCCTCGACTCGCTCGACGAGGCGACGTTCCAAGCGATGAACGATGTCGGTTTCCCGGTCTCAAAGGTGTTGGCGGCGATCGACAATGCCCTGGCCGCTGGCCTGGAGCCGGTCAAGATCGACATGGTCGTCAAGCGCGGGGTCAACGAACACAGCATCCTGCCGATGGCCGAACACTTCCGGCACACCGGCATCATCCTGCGGTTCATCGAGTTCATGGATGTCGGCACGACAAACGGCTGGCGCATGGAGGATGTCGTCACTGCCGAGGAGATCCTGGACACCATCAACGAGCGCTGGCCAATCGAGGCGGTCGCTCCCAACTACCGTGGTGAGGTGGCCGACCGCTACCGCTACCTCGATGGCGGTGGGGAAATTGGGATCATTGCATCGGTAACCGTGCCGTTCTGCGGCGATTGCACGCGTGCCCGGCTTTCGGCCGACGGCCAGCTCTACACCTGCCTGTTCGGCACGCGCTCACACGACTTCCGCTCCCTGCTGCGCTCCGGCGCCGACGATGCCGAGATCAGCGCGTTCCTGCAAGCAGTCTGGCGCGTGCGCGACGACCGCTATTCAGAGATCCGCTCGGCGCAGACGATCCACCTCAAGAAGGTAGAAATGTCGCGCATAGGCGGGTAGTGGTTACCCCGCTACTCCGGCTCTCGGCCGTTCGATGATGTCCGCCCCCGGTGTGCGGAAGGCAGAGTATGCCGACAGCGCAGCGTCGTAGCGGGCTGCTGCGTCGCTCAGGACGTTGGCGATGTCTTCCTCCAGCACGTAGCGTTCTGAAACCAATGCGAGGGCAGCTGACTTGACGCGCGCCAGGTAGTCGTCGCGCCCAGCGTACCGTTCGGCCAACGATGGCCTGGGGTCGCCAGCGGCGGTGCGAGTTGCGGCATCCGGCGCGAAGAAGAATGTGCTGCCCTGCATCGACAGGATCTGCTCTGGAGCGCCGGTTTCCGGTGCGCGCGGGTTCCAGCCGGTGTGCGTCCCAACCGGCGTCGTCAGATCCGGCAGGCGGATGCCGGCCAGCTCGTTGCCGTCAGCATCGACGCTGGAAACCCAGGCAGGGTAGGCCGCGCCTTCCCGGGCAGGGTGGGTCACGATGCCGTCGTCCACCTGAGGGCCGAGGTCAATCGCACGGATCACCGGCAACTTGGCCGGGTCTGGAAGATGGATGCCGGTGAAGGTTGCGAAGCGCTGCAGGACGTCGTCGCGGGTGACGGCGGAGCCGTCGTCCAGGCGTGGGTGCTTGCTCGGCGGCGGCTCGATTCCATCGCGCACCCAGGCATCCAAGTTCATCACGACGGCGCGCAGGAGCGGCGAGTAGTCCACGGCATTGAAGCCGTAACGCCCCCGCCCGCCATCGTTCGGGTTGTCGCGGGTGAGCGGCACGGCGCCGGGGCCATGCTGCGTACCGGCGAAGTGGTAATTGCGCGTGCCGGGTTCTGGTGGAAGGTCGCCGCGGTCCGGGTCGATGTGGTTCAACGCGCAATCGCCACGCCAATACTCGGCGGAGGTGTTCGTCTGGATGACTTTCGGGACAGCGCCGAGCGCGCGCTGTCGGGCGAGCAAGCCGGCGTCGTCGAACGGCGGTCGGTGCCCCATGCCCGGCGTCCCCTGCACCGATGGCTGGCCGAAGCGGTGGTTGAACTCTCCGCGCCGTGCCCCACCGACATGCGGGATGATCCCATCGTAGGCAGGGTTGCCAGCTTCATCCCGGTTCAACCCCAAATAGAGGAAGTGCCGCAGCATACGCCCGGTCTGTGACATCCCAAACGCATAGGCGCGTTCGATCGACCCAGCCGCCGGGTTATCGTCTGCAGCGCTACGCAGAAATGGGGCAATGTCGCGCACTGCCAGCAAGCCGCACCCGACAACCGGCGCGCGGTTGGTCGTGTAGAACAGTTCGTAGATTGCGCCGGGTTGGAAACCGGATTCCAGATAGATGAAGTCGGGGTGTGGTTCGACGCCTGCGCCCTCCTCGCGTGCGAAGCGCCACGCATCGCGGGGTAGGATCTCCGGCTCGTCGGTCGCGCTCCAGCGCACTGAGAGGGTAGCGCCCGCTTCCTCAACGTCGGCCGCTGGATACGGTTGGTGGACGCGGTCGGCGAGCAAATGGGTTGTATGCGCGGCGTTGACTTGGAAGCGGACGACGGTGCGGCCGGTCGCGTTGATGACTGGCGCTTGCAAGCCCATCAGGCCTGGCGACCGCAACACATCCCATTGCCAGCCGATCCAGCCGACGCTCCAGCCGTGACGGAAGAGGAAGCCGTCGCCGACTGGGATATTTCTGCCGGGCACAGGGTCGAGCAGCCCGCGGTTGATCATGCGTGGGAGGAGCTTGCGCCCGCGGTTCGGAAGCTCGATCAACAGGCTGCCATGTGCCAAGCGCCGGTCCACTGGTTGCAGCAAACAGAAATCGGAGCTGAACCGCACCAAGCCGTCGTCGCCCCGAGGAGCTGCTGCCAAGTCGATGATGGCGGAGTTCGCCGGATGCTCCGGGTCGACGGCGAAATGGACGATGCCGTCGATACGTTCGTAGGGGCCGCTGGCGCCGAACGCTGCGCCCCCGGCGAATGGTTCGCGCCCTGTGACCTCGAAGCGTTCAACACCCATTGCAGGTCTCCCCTCAGATCTCGACCGACCTGAGGGGAGTATAGATGCGCACGAGTTAGCCGGCTGCGGCGACGCTCAACGTGAACTGCTCGGTTTCGGTCGAGCCATGCAGCGCGGTCGTCGAGGACGTGCCCCCGGCGATGATCTGCGCGACCTCGTCGAAGTAGCCCGCGCCAACCTCGCGCTGGTGGCGTGTCGCGGTGTAGCCGTAGCGCTCGCCAGCGAACTCGGCCTGCTGCAGCTCGGAGTAGGCGGACATACCGCGCTCGCGATAGCCTCGCGCCAGCTCGAACATCGACCAGTTGAGTGCATGGAAGCCGGCCAGGGTAACGAACTGGAACTTGTAGCCCATCGTCGCCAGTTCGCGCTGGAACTTGGCAATGGTTGCTTCGTCGAGCTTAAGCTTCCAGTTGAACGATGGCGAGCAGTTGTACGCCAGCAGCTTGCCCGGGTAGACGGCGTGGATAGCATCGGCAAACTGGCGGGCTTCGTCGAGGTCGGGGGTGGCCGTTTCGCACCAGATCAGGTCGGCATACGGTGCGTAGGCCAGGCCACGGGCAATCGCCGATTCCAACCCATCGCGCACCCGGAAGAACCCTTCGGTCGTGCGCTCGCCGGTGAGGAACGGCTGGTCGCGTTCGTCGATGTCGCTTGTCAGGAGCTGCGCGCCGTTGGCGTCGGTCCGCGCGATCAGGACGGTGGGCACACCGAGCGCATCGGCAGCGAGGCGCGCGGCGATCAAGTTGCGCACGGCGTTCTGGGTTGGGATTAGCACCTTGCCGCCCATGTGCCCGCACTTCTTTTCGGACGCCAGCTGGTCTTCGATGTGGACCCCGGCGGCTCCGGCCTCGATCATGCCCTTCATGAGCTCGAACACGTTGAGGGGCCCGCCGAAGCCGGCTTCGGCGTCAGCGACGATTGGCGCGTACCAGTAGGTGTCGTGGTTGCCTTCGGCGCGGTCGATCTGGTCGGCGCGCTGCAGCGCCTGGTTGATGCGCTTGACGACGGCCGGGACGCTGTTCGCTGGGTACAGGCTCTGGTCAGGGTACATCTGCCCGGCGAGGTTGGCGTCGGCGGCGACCTGCCACCCGGAGAGGTAAATCGCTTTCAGGCCAGCCTTCACCTGCTGGACTGCCTGGTTGCCGGTTAGTGCGCCAAGGGCGGCAACGTAGTCATCGGTGTGCATCAGCTCCCAGAGGCGTTCGGCGCCGGCGTGTGCCAGGGTGTACTCGATGCGCAGTGACCCGCTGATCCGCGCCACATCGTCGGCGGAGTACGGGCGTTCAATGCTATCCCAGCGGTTGGCATGGCGGCTGAGCGGCGCGCTGTGGTGCTGCATCTCGGGCTCCTTCACTGTCACAGGTGTTCGAATCTTGCGGGGAACAACGCTGCTAACGCTGCGCTACAGACGCCGGTGGGCGTCGCTCGGACGATGTCCGCTGATTTCGGAAATGACCCAACACATCCACCGCGCACCTCCCTTCGACGGTTCAGTCCAGCGACTTTGTGAAACGCTGCACAGATCGTAGGGCACGCTGAGCCATATGTCCAATGAATTGATATGATCCGTACGATCAATCTCATGTATAGCACTGCCGGTGGAGGTGGAATGCTGCTGGCACAGATCGAGTCGTTCCTGGCGGTTGCGCGCAGCGGAAGCGTGAGCCGGGCTGCTGACCAGTTGTTCGTGACCCAGCCAGCGCTCAGCGCGCGGCTTGCCGCGCTCGAAGCGGAGCTGGGCCTGGCGCTGTTCGAGCGGACGGGCCGGGGGATGCGCCTTTCGGCCAGCGGACGAGCGTTCCTGCCGTTTGCGGAACAGGCCCTCGCAGCGTTGGACGAGGGTCGCGACACGCTGCGGCGGCTGGGCAACCCGGAGTCGCGGCTTGTGCTCGGCACGACGCCGGGGGTCAGCGCGTATACCCTCCCGGCGGTCCTCGAGCAGCTCTCGCTGCTGCACCCCCACTTGGATATCACTGTGCGCACCGGCCACACCGACGACGTGCTCGCGCTGGTGCTGCGAGACGAGGTGCAGATCGGCATTGGCCGGGCGGTGCGTCACCCGGAGATCCAGAGCACGCCACTCTACCGCGACGAGCTCGTGCTGGTCGCTGCGGTCGACCACGACTGGGGTTTGTTGGATGCGATTACGTTGAGCGGGATCGGGGCGGAACGCCTGATCCTCTTCGACCGCGAGTCGAGCTATTACGAGCTTACCAACGCACTCTTCCGCACAGCCGGTATTACGTCGCTGCGCACCATGGAGCTGGACAACATCGAAGCTGCCAAGCGCATGGTCGAGCGGGGGTTAGGTGTGGCGCTCCTGCCACGGGCGGCCGTCTTGCGCGATGTCGCTGAGCGACGCCTGCGGCTCATTCCGGTCGAGGGCGGTTTGCCGGTGCATCGTGAAATTGCGGCGTTCCGCCG
>QEUZ01000071.1 GCA_003577355.1 Chloroflexota bacterium
CATGGGCGCGGCGCCGGGCTACCTCGAGAAGTGGTTCGTCCCGCCGTTCTGCCAGATCGACGGCGACATACAGCCGCTGGACTACTATGACGGCGAGTACCTGATCGAGTGCGATCGCCGTGGTGAGGTTGGGTTCGGATACACCTACCTCGACTGGACCGACGTCTCGATGCTCGTCGTGATCTACGCAGGGGCCTGCGCCGAAGCTGCAGAAGCGGACAACGAGGCTGAGCTCCTCGAAACCTGCACGCTCCCGGCCGTCTATGTCGGCGGCGCCGATGACCTGACGACGCAGGGAGAAGCTCCGTACCTCTGGCTTGCGCTGTCGCCAGGCACGTACACCCTGTGCTGGGAAGCGTACTGGGAGTACTACGCATACGGCACCGCGCAGGAGGAGGTGTACGACTACATCGGGGTCAAGTGGAACTGCGAAGAGTTCACGATTGAGAGTGAAGAAGTCACCCAGCTCGTGAACTACTCCGACGACCACCTGACCGGTACGCTGGACGTCTACCTCACGTCCGACAACGAGGCGCTGATCGAAGATATCCTGGTGATCCTCTTCGATCAGGACGGCAACGTCGTCGAATATGCGTGTGCAGACAGCCAGTGGCTTGGCGGCTGGGTGTCGTTCTACAACGTGCCGGAAGGGAACTACACCGTCACCGCGACGGATAGCGCCCCGACGTTCGGAATCGTTGGCGACTGCGGCAACAACGATGAGTACGAGACGCAGAACGCCTCGAAGGTGTACGTTGTTTTCGGTGACTACACCGAGGACAACCACATCGACGACCAGTACGCGGTGTACGAGGGGCTCAACGCTGACCCAGATGTGATCATCGATCTGGAAGCTACGAACCTTCCATGAGTACGAGCGTCACGATCGGGAGACTGATCTGACCCTCTGAGAGCGGCCCCTCGCGCAAGCGGGGGGCCGCTCTTCGTTTCTGCGGCGTCGACCGCTACCGGAAAATGCACACTTCGAAGTTACGTTGTGGGATGGGACCGCTGCGCTGACGCCGCGATGTCATGATCGCGAAAGCCAACCTGGGAGCGGTGTGTGACACAAGGTCGCCGCGGCAGCAACAGCCGGCGCAGGTGGAGGAACTTGCCTGAGAGGGGGCCGGCCGGTTAGTGGTCGTCCGGCACGGTGGGGGGCTGTGGTGGGCTCGCCATCGCGCGGTCGCGGGCGTAGAGCTCGAGGCTGTCGCCCCAGAGCACAAGCTCCGCGCGGGATGGCGTCAGACATTCGGCAGCGTCACACGGCAAGTGCAATCGCCCGGCAATTGCGCCGATTTGTTCCGGCGGGCCGCTCAAGACCAACCCACGCCGGGATACCGTCCAGATTTCAACAACCGAGGACTGTTCCTGCATGCCGATGTCCTACGCACACGGCCTGACTCCGCGAACCCCGCAGTCGCCGGAGTACCTTTGGCCCTCTGTACGTACAGACTAGCATGACCGTAGCCCGTTGACAATAGGTCACGCGAGGCTATTGGTAGGCAACAGGCTTCAGTTGGCATGGTAATGCAGCTCGTGTAACTGTGGCACGACGCGTTCGCGTGTCATCCCAACCACTGTTACCTGTTGCCTGTTGCCTGTCAACTACGCAGGGAACCTGCCTGCCGCTATGGCGCGTTCGAGCAGGTTCTCCTTCTCCAGTTGCTCGCGCACTTCCTCCTGTGTGCGGTGGCGGGTGGGGAAGGTGTCGTCCTCCGAGATAGCGATGGCCAGGCGGGCGACGAGTGCTGCCGACATTTGCAGGCCGCGCAGGCTGATCTTGTCGAAGGTGTCGGCCTCAGTGTGGCCCCAGCCGCGCCCGATCATGCCGGCGCTGGTGTCGCGAGCGTTGAGGGTGCCGTTGGGGATGCCCCGCAGGGCGAACGGGTAGTGGTCGGAGTGCGAGTTCATCTGGTCCTGGATCGTGAAGGTATAGTGGTGATTGTCAGCGAACTGCTTGAACCAGGTCACGAGCTCTGGCCAGCCGGAGAGGGTGAGCTGCTCCTGCCCACCGGCGCCACGCCCTGCGCCGTCCAGGTTCATGACAAAGCGGAATGTGGCGGGGTCGTTGGCGGCGGCGTGGTGGAAGGCGCCGAGGAGACCGATTTCCTCCGAACCAAAGCAGATGACCCGCACGGTGCGGCGCAGCTGGCCTTTCAGTTTCGCCAGTGCGCGGCCTGCTTCCAGCCCGGTGATCGTGCCGGCCCCGTCATCCCCCGCACCCTGGGAGATATCGTGGCCGTCGAAGTGCCCGCCGAGCAGGATCACCTCGTCTGGCTTTTCGTAGCCAACGATTTCGCCGATCACGTTGCGGCTGGTGGCTGCGACCGTTCTGTTGCTCAGCTTCAGGGTAACCGTGCCGTCGCCGTCGCTGTTGCGGATGAGGCGCAATATGGTCGAGCCAGCCTCCCAGGAGACCCCGACTGCCGGGATCGGCGCTTCACGCTCCGGCCCGGCGACGCCGCCCTGACCGGGGCCAGCGACCGACCCAGTGATGTGCAGCATGCCGGGGTTCTGGTTGACGAAGATATGCGCCAGCGCACCGTGCTGCACGGCCCAGCCGTACTTGTCGTTGCGGTGGCTTCCTCGCTCTCCAGGCCGGTTTGTTTCGGCGGCCGAGATGACGATGCGACCCGGAACGAGATCGGCCAGGCGCTGGAAATCGGCCAGCTCGCCATCTCCGACATCCAGCAGCTCCGCCGTTAGGTCGGCCGAGGGGCAATAGGGCATGGCGACACAGGAGAAGTCGCGCTCGACAGGGGTAACCAGCTTCAGTGCAGCGCTGCCTCGCTCCCAACCGGCCACCGGAAACTCCTCGATGCGCACGTTCTCCAGCCCATAGGCCAGCATGCGCTCGCGCAGGAACTCGGCCCCCAGCCGTTCTGATTCCGAGCCGCCGAAGCGGTGGCCGATGTTGTCGACCAGCTCCCGCAACGTTCTATACGGTTCGTCGGTTGTCCAGATATCGCCGAGAACCTGTCGTTCCATCTCCTGAATACGTGGGTTTGCCATGCGGTCCCTCTCTCCCTGTCCAGTGACCAACTGCCCGGCATCATAGCATCGCGGGGTCATTCCCCAACCAAATGCCGCATGTCTCGACCCGCACGCAGGGTCTTTGTGTAGACAATGTAGCGCTGTGTCACGTCCATGCCAGCGGCGGTATAGAGGCGTGGCGCGCCGGTGCTGCTGCTGGAATCGACGCTCAGCCCGACCGAGCGGACTCCTGCACGCCGGAAGCTCTCGAATGCCCGCAGCAGCAACGCGTGACCCACCCCCTGCTGTCGCCACGGGCGTCGCACCCCCACTGCATGGATCCAGCCCGCGCCTCCGGCGGCATAGCCCAGGCAAACGCCGGCGATGGCGCCATGCCCCATTTCCTGGGCGATATGCCAGTGCTGCGCGCTGGTCCGTTGCGAGACAGTCGTCTTCAGCCACTCGTCGTAGTCGTTGCCGACGCTGCCCCAGCGGTCCTGGAAGGCGTCCTCAATGGCCTCGAAGACTGCGCGCTCATCCTGTCCTGCCACGAACCCGCGCAGCAGCAACCCATCCGGCAGGGGCGTCGTTGGCGCCGCTGCGTGCAGGTCGATCTGCATCTTGTAGACGACGCGCTCCTGCGCGTACCCCAGCCCTTCAAGCAGGGTGCGGCCGGCTGGGTTGTCGATGGGAATATAGTGCTGTGTCAGCACCCGCGCGTCCGGCGGTGCGGCAGCAATGTGCTCTCGCGCCCAGCGCTCGCCCCACTGCACCAACGCCGTTCCGAGGCCGCGCCCCTGGTGTATCGGGTGAACGTACCCATAGACGGCCACGACGACATTGCGCCGGTTGTCGATATCGGCATAGGCTGCCAGCTCGCCATTGGGAGCCACGACGACAGTGGCGATGTCCGTGAGGTCCAGCCCCTCCCAGTCGGACAGGATGTCCTCCGCAGACACCGTTTCGTGGTAGCCGAAGCTCGCCTGTGATGCAGCAACCAGCGCTGCGATGGCCTCGGCATCGTCAGGCGTTGGGCGCCGGGCGTCGTAGCCCGGTGGAACATCGATGTGCGTCACCTGTACCCCGATCAGTTTCCAGCGACATGACACCGGGCAAGCCTAGCCGAGCGCGCGCGCCATTGCCGCTCCGCTCGGTGATCCGGTAGAACGGTAGCGGTGGTGAGCGCGTGTGCGGAGGGCGGGTGCAATGTCGGAGAAAGCTGGGCGGGCGATTACGCCGCGTCGTCTGGCACGCATGCGTGAGGTGCTGGAACGCCGCCAGCCTGACCTCACTGTCGTCATCGAGAACGTGCACGACCCGTTCAACGCCAGCGCCCTCTTGCGCTCCTGTGATGCCGTGGGGATCAGCGATGTCCACCTCGTCTACACCGTGGAGGCGGAGCCGGAGGTGAGCCTGGGCGTCTCGGCCAGCGCGCGCCGCTGGTTGACGCTCCACCGCCACCAGAGCATCGAAGACTGTTACACCACCTTGCGCGAGCGTGGCTTCACGATCTACGCGACCTACCTGGGTGAGGATGCCCAGAACCTCTACGACCTGGACCTCACCGGCCCCAGTGCGTTCGTCTTCGGCAACGAGGCGCGTGGCGTGACGCCGGAGGCGAAAGCGGGCGCCGATGTCGCGGCGATCCTGCCGATGATGGGCATGGTCGAGTCGCTGAACATCTCCGCCGCCTGCGCCGTGACTCTCTACGAGGCGCTCCGCCAGCGTCAGCGGGCCGGTCGCTACGCCAGCCCGACCTGGCCGCCGGACGAGATCGAGCGCCGCCTGCGCGCCTGGCTGGAACGGGAAGGCCGTGACGTGGACGCGGCGTTGTCGCAACACGACACAGCGCACACTGGCGCCTGAGCCACTCCCGCAGCACCAAGCGTGCCGTTGCAGCGCTACTCGCGCGGTTCAGCCGGGGTATTGCCTGCCGACCGCTTGCCGGATGGCCCAGGGAGGACGCCGGTATCGCGGTGTATTGACCGGGAACGCTTGAGGTCGAGCCGGTGCTGCAGTGACAGGACAGCAGCCAGGACGATCAGGGTGAGCAGGGTGCCGCCCACCGCGGTAATGTAGTAGCCGGAGCCGCAGGCCATGCCGATGGCAGCGCATGTCCACAGTCCGGCGGCGGTTGTCAGCCCCTTCACCCGGTCGTGGCCGCGGAAGATGATGCCGCCGCCGAGGAAGCCGACGCCGGTGACGATGGTGGAACCAATGCGCGAGGGGTCGACAAACTGTGTCGGCTCGTCGCCAGAGTACTGGGCGGTCAGCAGGATCGCCACCACCATGAACATCGCCGAACCCATAGTCACGAGCATGTGCGTGCGTAACCCGGCCGATTTATTCAGCGTTTCGCGCTCGAACCCGATCGCCGCGCCGAGACCGGCCGCCAGGGCGATGCGTACCAAACCTTCCCACTCGTCCATGGAACTCACCTCGGTTTGCTGCCGGTACCGGCGCGGAGTGTACCGCGATAGCGGTGGTATAGTTGCGCCACGGTCTCTACCGGTGTGTACCCGTTTGGCCCACGGGGCGGACGTCTCTAGCAAGCATCCGGGAACCCGCGGCACATCGTTTATCGACGTAATGACCGTGAACACGACCCGACGAATTGAACACTGAGAGCACGATGCCGGAACACCAGGTTGCGACGTTCGGCGGTCGCATTATTGAGAACGTCGAACGAGTTATTGTCGGCAAGCGCGCTGTCACCGAACTGGTGCTGGTGGCGCTGCTCTGCGATGGGCACGTGCTGCTGGAGGATGTGCCGGGCGTTGGGAAGACAATGCTGGCGCGCAGCATCGCCCGCTCGCTGGGGGGCGATTTCCGCCGCATCCAGTTCACGCCCGACCTGCTGCCGTCCGATATTTCCGGGTTGAGCTACTTCAACCAGAAGCTCGGCGATTTCCAGTTCCGGCCTGGCCCGGTGTTCACGAACATCCTGCTGGCCGACGAGATCAACCGGGCGACACCACGTACACAGTCGGCGTTGCTGGAGGCGATGGAGGAACGCACCGTTACCGTCGAAGGGGAGACGATGCGCCTGCCCCGGCCCTTCCTGGTGCTGGCAACCGAGAATCCGGTGGAGCTCGAAGGCACCTTCCCGCTGCCGGAAGCGCAGCTCGACCGCTTTCTGCTGCGCCTGAGCATCGGCTACCCCAGCGCCGAAGACGAAGACCTGATGCTCCAACGCTTGCAACACAATCACCCGATCGAGACGTTGGCGACGGTCGTCCCGCCGGATGCCTTTGCCGAAGCCGTCGAGGCAGTGCGCGACGTGCATGTCGAGCCGGAGCTGCGGGCATACATTGCGACCGTCAGCCGTGCGACCCGCACGCACGATGCGATTGAGCTTGGCGTGAGCCCTCGCGGCACCCTGGCGCTGTACCGCGCTACCCAGGCGATGGCTGCCCTGCGCGGGCGTTCATACGCCACGCCGGACGACACAAAGGCCGTCGCTGTCGCCGTGCTAGCGCACCGCATCATCCTCTCGCCGGACGCTCGCCTGCGCGGCCGCACTGTCGACCACATCCTCAACGAAATCCTCTCCAGCGTCGAAGCTCCGGTCGAAGCAGTACGGACGGGCTAACAGGCAACAGGTGACAGGCAACAGGAGATGGCGTTTCTGAGCACGACCACACAGCTAGTGAGCATGACAACGTGTGGTGCAAACAATTCGCTTGGTTGGCAGCTCACCCAGGCGTGCATTGCGACCCACGAGAGATCCCCTGTTCCCTGTTGCCTGTCACCTGTTCACTAACGATGGAACTTTCCCGCGCGCGCTCCCTCATCTTCAACTCGTTCTGGCTGTACGGCGCCGGGTTCCTGATCCTGCTGGGAATGATCCTGCGGGAGCGGTCGCTCTCGCTGCTCGGGTTGCTGACGCTGTGTACGGCCGGTGGAGCATGGCTCTGGGCGCGTTACGCGTTGAGCAGCGTGCAGTACACCCGCACGCTCGGCGCGCAACGGGTGTTCCCCGGCGAGGATGTCGCCCTGCACGTCAGCATCGTCAACCGCAAGCTGCTGCCGTTAGCCTGGATCGACATCGAAGACCAGGTGCCGGACCAGCTGCGCATTGTCGAACGCGAAACGGTGCCGAGCGGCATCCCCGGCATGGACGTCCTGCGCATTACGACCTCGATGCGCTGGTTTGAACGCGTATCGTGGACGTTCCATGTGCATTGTCCAGTGCGGGGCTACTTTACCTTCGGCCCGGTGTCGTTGCGTTCCGGCGACCTGTTCGGGTTCTTCACCCGTCGGGAGAGCCTGGAGCACTACGCCTCGCTGATCGTCTACCCACGGGTCGTCGCGCTGGACGACATCGGCATCCCACCCCGGCACCTGTTCGGTGACCAGCGCATCCGCCGGCCGATCATCACCGACCCAAGCCGCACCGTTGGCGTGCGGGACTATCGCCCAGAGGACACCTTTCGCCACGTACACTGGAAGGCGACCGCCCGGGTGCAGGCGCTGCAGACCAAGATCTTCGAGCCGACCACCGAGGTGCAGTTTGGCGTGTTCCTGAACCTGGATACCTTTGAGCACTACTGGGAGGGGCTGGACTACGACCGCGCCGAGCGGGCGATCGTCGCCGCAGCATCGGTGGCGATGCGCGCGGTGGATGAACGACACTCGGTCGGCGTTTACGCCAACGGGGTCGTCGGTGGGTCGGACCAGGCGTTGCGCATCCGGCCCGGCCGCAGCCCCGAGCAGGGGGTGGAGATCCTCTCCGGGCTGGCGAAGCTCAACCCGATCGCCTCGTTGAACTTCCCGCGCCTGCTGAAAGCCGAGTCGCAGCGCTTCCCCTGGGGCAGTACGGTCGTCGTCATCACTGCGATCATGACCGACGCCATCGCTGCCGTGCTGGCGGAGCTGCTGCGGGCCGGACATCGCGTCGTCGTCATCACTGTCGATACGTTGGAGCTCCCGCCATTGCGCGGGCTGCTGGCATTCCATTTGCCCGGGGAGTCGCTCGATGCACCACGCCAGCACCGCAGACGGTATGCGATCCAAATGACCCCGGTGCCGTTGGTTGGGGTGGTAGGTGGGCCGGGCGAGCAGCGTTCCGATGACGGCGGGCGACGCCTCGGAGGCCGGCAGGAGCGGGGTCACCGCGAAGAGCAACTCGCGCGCACACCCAGCCGCTGGGAACGTGGCCAGGGGGATGAGGATTAGCGATGAGCGCGGAACGCGTTACCCCTGTCAGCTTCGTCGATCTCCTGCGCCGGCTCGATTGGCGCTTCGAGGCGCTCGGTGTTGCCCTGGTGCTGGCCGAAGCAGCGGTCATCTACGTGCTGGCCGGCTTCGTCATGGCCGGCAACGCGCCGGAGTACGCCGTACTCCCTGCGGCAATCATCATCCTGAACCTCCTGGTGGCGCATATCGTGCCGCACCTGATGGATGAATGGCGCATCTGGAGCCCGCACTATGAAATGGTCCTTGGCGTCGCCATCGGCGTCACGACGCTGGTGAGCGTGAAAGTCGCCTGTTTCCCCCACGTTGCGCTGAGCGATCCGCTCTGGGTGCGCGACATGTTCAACTCGCTGGTGCTGCTTTCCAACGATGCCGAGCGCCCAGTTTGGGGCATCGTCGCGCTGGCGGCGTATGCCTGGTGGCGTGGTCGCACCCGTGAGGAGCCGTCGATTGACAGCGCCTACACGTTGCTGCGCTTCGGCAGCGCTGCGCTGGCCCTGTTCCTGATCATCGTACTGGCGGCCGCACCGGATGGCGCGCAGATCCGCGAGCGGCTGAGCTTCGCTACGTTGAGCTACTTCCTCTGCACCCTCGTCGCCATCGGGATCGCCCGGCTGAAGCTGGAAGGCTTCCGCACCAGCGCACCGCTCGGCCCGCGCTGGATCGCCACCTTCGTCGCGCCGATCGTTGTAGTGGGGCTGGTGGCGATTATCCTGGCCGGCATCTTCTCGCGGCAGTTCCTGGATACCGTGCTCTGGATTCTCAGCCCAGTCTTCTGGTTCCTGGCGATCGTCTTCCAAGTGTTCGTGATCCTGATGGCGTTGATCGCCTTCCTGATCCTCACGCCGATCTTCTGGGCCATCGGCACGCGCGAGCCGCGGGTCATCCAGCAAACCCCGACCGTAATGGTGAACCCTGGCAACGACACCTTGCAGCAGCGTATGGAAGAAGCGGTGAACGTGCCGGACCCGCTGCGCTACCTGATCGCCGCACTGTTGCTCTTCGTGATCTTCTCGGCCCTGATGCGCTTCGTCTTCCGTCGGCGGCGGCGTACCCGCGATGTCACCGACGAGCAGCGCGAGTCGGTGCTGGACTGGAGCGACGTGCTGGGCAACGCCGCAACCCGCCTGCGCAACCTGTTCCGGCGCAGCCCACGGCCTGACCCCTACGCCCACCTGCGCGGCGACCCCCGCTGGCGCTACACCCTGGAGATCCGCGAGACCTACGCGCGCCTGCAGGAACGCGGCGCCAAGCTTGGCCGTGCCCGCCGCCCCGCTGAAACGGCCGACGAGTATCAGCCGGCGCTCAGCGCGCGCCTGCAAATGGCCCCGGACGCCCCCTCGGCCGTGGCCGGCATCACCGCGCGCTACGATGTCGCCCGCTACAGCGGCGAACCTGCCAGCGAGGCCGATGCCGCAGCCGTTAGCGAAGCCTGGCAGCGTCTCGGCCGGGAGGAGTAAACATGTCCACTGCCACAGCAGCCGGCTGGCTCGGCCTCACCCCCAGCGAGCTCGCCGCACTGAGCGCGGCAGAACCAGCTGGCGCCTGTTTCTGCAAACACCAGATCGATGCCACGACCGTCGCCGAATCCCCCCTTGCCGAGCTCATCGACTGCCTGCAGCTTGCGTTCCCCACACCCGCCGCAGCACGCGCCTGGCTGCACACGCCACAGGCACGCCTGGCCGGTCAGCGCCCGCTGGATACGTTGCGAGCGGGTGAGGTGGAGCAGGTGCTGGAGGCACTGCGGGTGGGGGCGCCTCCGTCCAGCTGAGGATGTGGCGTTTACCCACCCTCGACGGCTCAACTACCATTGGCAGCATGAACCAACCGTCATCCGCCGCAACCACGTTGCTCCATGTCCCGCTCCCGGCTGATGCGCCGCCGGGGGTCTATGTCCATGTGCCGTTCTGCCGGCACATTTGCCCGTATTGCGACTTCAACACCTACTCCGGGCAGGAAGCGCTGGTCCCACGCTACGTGGCGGCGCTGCTGGAGGAGATGCGGTTGCTGGTGCGCGCCGAGCCGGAGCGGGCCGGGCGGGGCGCGCCAACCTTGTTCTTCGGCGGCGGCACCCCGTCGCTGTTGCCGGCAGCGGATGTTGCGCGGCTGATCGAGGGGTCGCGCGCGCACTTCGGGTTGCGCACCGACGCCGAAGTGACGCTGGAAGCGAACCCGGAATCGGTGGACGCGGCCTACCTGGAGGGCATCCGCGCTGCCGGGGTGAACCGGCTCTCGCTGGGGGTGCAGTCGCAACGACGGGCTGGGCTGCGGGTGCTGGGGCGCGGGCACAAGTCGCTGGAGGCCGGGCAAGCGTTTATGGCGGCCCGCGAAGCTGGCTTCGAGAACATCAGCTTGGACTTTATCTACGGCTGGCCGGGGCAAACCGCCGACGATTGGGAAGCTGACCTGGCTACCCTGCTGGAGTGGCAGCCAGAGCACGTCTCACTCTACGCGCTGATCGTTGAGCCGGGCACGCCGCTGCACGCTGCCGTCCAGCGCGGCATCCTGACGCCGGTGGAGGACGACCGGGTGGCCGACTTCCACGAGCGGGCGCTGGAGGTGCTCGCCGCCGCCGGCTGGGAGCACTACGAGATCGCCAACTGGGCCAGGGAACCGCGTTACCGCTCGCGCCATAACCAGCTCTACTGGCAGAACAGCGACTACTTCGGCCTGGGGGCTGGTGCGCACTTCCACCACGGTAACCTGCGTGGCGGCAACCTGCTCTTGCCGGCGGCCTACTGCACTGCCGTCGAGCGTGGCGAGCTGCCGCGCATGGCCACCGAAACCCTGAGCGCGGATACCGCCCTCGGTGAATCGCTCATGCTCGGCCTGCGCCTGCTGGTCGATGGCGTCGGAGCTGACGACATCCGTGCGCGACACGGAGTGGACCTCGCAGCCACGTACGCGGCAGAGATCGCCCGTTTCACAGCCCTCAGCCTGCTGGAATGGCACGCCGGCAGCCGCCTGCGCCTCACCCCCCGCGGCGCACTGCTCGCCAACGAGGTGTGCGCGGCGTTCCTGCGGTGAGACGGATCCTTCGCGAGCGGAGGATCTTGACGTGCAATCAGGCAGCCACGGGAACGAAAGCAATCATCGGCGACCGTTGGTGCACTCCCGCTAGGCTTCCAAAGCCCGTTGGCAGCGCATACACTCGCTGCGATAATCAGGCAAGAAGTGAGGATGGGAAAGGATTGCCGAATTGGGTCGGGGGTGCTGGGTTGCGACGTTGATAACCGTAGCGCTGCTCTGGAATGCGTGCAGCGGCCCGGAGTCACCGGTCGCAACAGGAGACTTGCACACCCCGTCTACAGCGCCAAGTGCCGTAAGCAGTCAGGTTGCGCCGACGATCACGCTCGCATCTGCTTTTGCCTCTGCCACGCCACAGGAAGTGCCCACTGTACGTCCGACGGCGACATATGTGGCTCGCGTTACGCCATCGCCGTCCCCGAGCCCGACGTTGCAGGTTGTGCCAACGGCGTCGGCAACGGCAACTCCAACACGCACGCCAATGCCAACACGCACGCCAACTCCAGTGCCAACCCCGACGCCGGTGCCTCTCTCATATAGTAATCCTGAGCTTGGGATAATTGCAGCGTATCGGCGTGTATACGGCAAAGATCTGCAAAGAGTCATGCCTAATGGAGAAACAACCTATGTTCTGCAAAGGCCACTTCTTGTCAGAAATCTATACCATCTGATATATGCCGAAGTTGGATATTACGAAATAGATCTCTCATATTACGAGGATTGGCTCGAAGAGTACGTTCGGTTGTGGTATGATGCAAGCTCAGTTACGCAATCGCGACAGGATCAGATTCAGCAGCACTTGTATAGCCAAATAAATACCGCTCTCAATGACCCACAGACACAAATTGGGGCCTTCATTCGTAATGCTGAAGTATTTGCCAATGCAATCCAGCCTGGTTCCGGCCCATACATCTATTGGGAACTGCTCGTTGGGCCTGCGACTGATGGGTTGTTTCTCTCATCGAGATCACAAGAAGCAGCGTGGTTCAGGTTTCAACGGGTAGTTGAATCGTATCTGGTCGACTCGATGGGGTCATCGATGACTGACTTCGGTGGCTACCTCGCTCGCAGCGATTTCATGGTCTACATTCAGCCTCCACGGACGGGAACTGCTCCAGTCGCCACTCCAAGCCCAACTGCCGCTTCGACCGTGCTTCCAGGTTCCATACCTGGGGAGGGGCCTGTTCTCTATGACCGCCCACTCAGCGAGTGGCGTGCGGAATACCAGCAGTATGGCTGGATGGCCCCATCGGCTACGTCCCTGCATATCGGCGTCTATGGTGGTTTGGGGATGCATATCATCGAAGCGTGGACCAATCAGAGCGACTTCTCCGATATCAGCGCGAGCGTCGATGTGCGTGAGGTATCCCAGGGATCGGCGGCAGCCGGCTGCGTATCCGTGCGGCATGACGTGTCTACCGGAGATTACTCCTTCTGCATCCTCGGCAACGGACGCACCTGGGCAGCCTACAACTATGTTGACGAATCGGGCGAGTGGCACACCGAGGTCTTGCTAACGGATGCGACCCGCTCCGGTATTCGGCCTCCAAGCCAGTGGAACACGCTGAAGATTGTCGCCAAAGGGAATCAGCTGTGGTTCATCGCGAACGGGGTCGTGCATGGCAGTGTGCAGCACACGGCCCGCTGGGAGGGAGCTGTCGCGGTGAGCGTGACGACATGGGACGAATCTCAGGACGCGGAGTTCGAGTTCAAGAACCTGATCGTGCGGGCTCTGCAATAGCTGCTGCGTCGTCAGCCGCAACCGGGTGTCGTGGCCCCGGTCACAACGTTTGACTCTGATATCGAAGGGTTCGGCGTTGCGGTCCAACAGACGTGCCGCTTGATCGAGCGACCGGTCAGTCATGATGTCGCAGATCTAGACCCTTTTCAAAGCGCTCGTCAATCGTCGGAGATATCCTCCCTGTTCGTATGACAAGATCCGTCCCGCCACCCCAGTTCGCGCTATCATCGTGTCACACGTGGGCGCGAGAGGGTGACGG
>QEUZ01000072.1 GCA_003577355.1 Chloroflexota bacterium
CACGCGCTCGCCACTATGCGCGTTCAGCTGCGAGAGCTCGCTCGTTTGGCGGAACCGGCTGAAGGTCGCCTCCCACTCAGCGGCCAGCTCGGCTGCATGTGCGAATGCGCGCTGTGCCGCGTGGCTATCTCCTCCAACCAACGTCAGCTCAATCGTCGAACCCATTGCAGGGAACTGGTGCGTGTGAACTGCGCGATTCATGATGACTTGGTCCGCACATGCGTCTTCGTCACGGGGCGCTGCTCGGGGCTGTTCTGCGTCGTGGTGACGCTGGGGCCTGCAGCAGACACATCATCCGCGTTTGCCATCAGGTCCGACGTTACGGTCAACCCGAAGAAGCCGACGAAGGTTGCCAGCGAACCGATCACGATCAGCCGCTTGATGCGGTCCTCCGCGTCGCGCTGACCAGCATTTACTCGTTCCCAGGCGCGTCCACCGTGTCGCTCAGTCGTCATCGTCATGCTCTTCGCGCTCTCCATCTCGGGAGTCATGATCATCATCTCCGTAGCGATCGTCGTCGTGTTCGTCGTTGTCGTCGCTTTCGTAAGCGTCCTCATGCTCGTCATCGCCATACTGCACTGCTCCTCCGGCGTCCTGCGGCGCTTCGGTAGAGACAACGGTGTTCGTTGGGGATAGTGCTTCCACCGTATTACTAGGAAGCGTGCGCGCCAGCACAGCGCCAAACAGCACGACCAGGATGCTGGTGAATGCGATAGCGACCCATTTTGCAGACCGGTGGGACATGTTCTCGGCTCCAATTCGACCTTCCGTCGCGCACACCCATGTGCACGGTGTCGAAGATACCGGGAACAGATTGGAAGTAGATTAGAAAGAACGATGAAACGGCTGCGCAGGCTGCGCGGCGGGCCAACGTGGTCCTGCGCCACGAACATGTTGAGGGCGCAGGGGTGGAGCAGTTCCACCCCTACCTGCGCCAAGCGAGGAGAACTCGCCGCCTGCTTAGCTCACCATCACGGTGCGCATCACCTCAACGGCTCGCTCGACATCGGCGCGGCTGATGTCGAGATGCGTGACTGCGCGCATGCGGTGGCGCCCGCCGGTCGCGCCGATGCGTACCCCGTGGGCGATGAGCGCGTTGCTCACCTCGACAGCGGTCGGGCCGGTCGGGTCAAGGTCGAAGAAGACGATATTCGTCTCGATCGTCGCCGGGTCCAGCAGTACACCGGGGATATCCGCCAGGCCACGCGCCAGATGGCGTGCATTGCTGTGGTCCTCAGCCAGGCGCTCGACATGGTGCTGCAACGCATATACCCCCGCAGCAGCGATGATGCCGGCTTGGCGCATAGCGCCGCCCAGCAGGTGCTTGTAGCGCAGCGCCAGCGCCATGTCGTCGCGGCTGCCGGCCAACACCCCGCCGACCGGGCAACCCAACCCTTTCGACAGGTCGATCCAGGCGGTGTCCATGCCGGCAACGAACTCGCGCGCCGCTACCCCCGAGGCAACGACTGCGTTCATCAGCCGCGCGCCATCCATGTGCAGCTTCAACCCGTGCGCTCGCGCAACCTGCACGACATCGTTGATCTGGTCGAGCGACCAGACCGCACCGCCGCCGGCGTTCATGGTGTTCTCAAGGACAACCAGGCGGGTACGGGGCGCGTGTGGGCTTGGCCCACGGATGCCATCGGCCACCTGCGCGCCGGTGAAGATGCCTCGTTCGCCAGCCACGGCCATGATGCTCAGCCCGAACACCCCCGCCGCGCTACCGCCTTCGTAGTTGTACTGGTTCGACAGGCGGTCGAGGATGATCTCATCCCCAGTGCGTGTGTGGACCCTGCTCGCAATCAGGTTGCACATTGTGCCGGAGGGCAGGTAGAGCGCCGCTTCCATACCGAGTAAGTCGGCCACCATCTCCTGCAAGAGGTTGACGGTCGGGTCTTCCCCCTTCTGCTCATCCCCCACCTCGGCCTCGGCCATGGCGCGGCGCATCTCCGGCGTGGGCTTGGTTGCGGTATCGCTCGACAGGTCAATCAATCGGTCCGGCATCTTCCCTCGCCCCTCCACTCGGTGACTGGGTGCGTCCTGCGCTGCGCCAGTCACCGCACTCCACAACCGGCAAGCCTGCTGGAGTGATGACGGTGTCGCCACATAGCGACGCATCCCGCTGTGGGCGAACGCGCGCTCCACAGCGCCGGTACGGGGTATATCATCGCACCGATACAACCGACGCATTGGGATACCTCATCGTCAGGGAACGCGCGCTGAGGTCTACGGGTAACGGAGTACACGCGCATGTCGCAACCAAAGGCGGTTGTCCTGCTCAGTGGCGGGGTCGATTCCTCGACGGTGCTGGCCATCGCCAATGCCGCCGGCTACGAGACATACGCCCTCTCGTTCCGCTATGGCCAGCGCCACGCGCTGGAGCTGCAGTCCGCCGAACGGGTGGCCGCCGCGCTCGGCGCAGCCCGCCACATCATCCTCGATATCGACCTGCGCGCCTTCGGTGGCTCGGCGCTCACCGCCGACATCGATGTGCCCAAGGGGCGCGAAACTGAACACATGGCATCCGAGATTCCGGTGACCTATGTCCCTGCCCGCAATACGATCTTCCTCTCGTTCGCACTGGCTTGGGCGGAGACGCTCGGCGCAAGCGATATCTTCATCGGGGTCAACGCGATCGACTACTCTGGCTACCCGGACTGCCGCCCCGAATACATCCACGCCTTCGAGACCCTGGCAAATTTGGCGACGAAAGCCGGCGTTGAAGGCACGCTGCGACTGAGGGTCCACACTCCCTTGATCGAGATGACCAAGGCCGAGATCATCCGCACGGGACTGAAGCTCGGCGTCGACTACGGCCTGACCCTCTCCTGTTACGACCCAGCACCGGACGGCGCCCCCTGCGGCCAGTGCGACTCCTGCCTGTTGCGCGCGCAAGGGTTCGCCGAAGCCGGGGTGGTCGATCCAATCGCCGAAAGACACTGATGCCGGCGGCAGAGGTTCAACCACGCGCTTTGCGGCGAACGCGCGTGCGACCCGGCTCGACAATCACCAGCGTCCCGTACAGATCATCAGGAGATAGCTCAGCCAGCGCGCGGTAAGTTTCGGCGATGACGTTGTCGATTGGATACGCGCTGGGCAGTCGCAGGACGATAATGCCGTGGTGCGTCCCGAGTGGGAACGTGAGCGTGTTTGCGAAGCCCAGATCTCGGCTAACAATGCTTCGCCGGTGGGTTTGAGCATAGGCGAAGATCGCCATGTCGCCCATGCCACGCAGCCCAACCTCGCGGACATCGAGGACATCGAACCCCTCGCTGCGGAGTGCCGAGGCAGTACGGCGCGGCATGTCTTCATCGAGGAGATACGACGCCATTTACGTGGTTGCCCGTACCTCATCCTCCGCCAGGACTTGTGCGGCATAAGCGAGAGCAGCGCGCACATCTTCGACCGCGATGTCGTACTCGGCTGCGACTTCCTCGGTCGTCATGCCGGTGGCCATTGCGCCAACAACCAGATCAACTGGGACGCGCGTCCCCGCAATGACAGGCTTACCGAACCTGACGGTTGTGTCTACGACGATACGTGGTGCGATTTGCACGGTCACCTGGTCCGGCTCCCCAATTCGTTCACGAGCTACGTAGCGCAAGCGTATCGCGTGGCCATCCGACTGTCACTCGCCTCGAAAAGCGTCGGGCGAGACGAGTGCGACTCTTGCCTGCTGCGCGCGCAAGGGTTCGCCGAAGCAGGGGCGGTCGATCCGGCAATTCGTCGCCCGTGCGACAGCCCCAGCGCCTCCGCGCCAACTAATGGTTGAGCCGGACGTTGAAATCGCGGAACCAGTACATCGCGATACCTGCGCCCGGAGCGAGACGGCGCACTCCCACCCCAACCGCGCCTTCCAGCGGGCCGGCCTCATGGTGGACATGGGCGAGGAGCTCGCCGTCGACGGAGAACCAGAAATCGTGCCCGCGTGCCCGGATACTCAGTGCGTGAAAGCTGGTCACAGGCGCGTCGATCGCAACCGCGCCCGGTGGTATCAGCCAGGTGGATACCGTACCGGACGGCGTGTCCTCATAATAGAACGCGACCACCGCACCACTCGCGTCCAGACAGAGTGCGTACATCTTGTACTCCGCGGCGACGAGGAGGCTGCCGGAGCCAACGACACGGGTGAGCAGACACCCGATGTCTCCGGGCACGCCGGAATCCAGCCGCATCCGCACCCATGTGTGGACATCAGCGTAATCAGTCCGCGCGCTGCGCGCCGCAACCCACGTATTGGCGCCGCCGGGAACGGTAAGCGCGAGGTTGCCCTCGTGCCGGTCGACGCCGCCGAGCGGGCTGCCCAGCAACCGTGGCTCGTCATCACGCGGGTGTCCGATCGGCCAGGATGCCCACGCGTCGTAACTCGAACTGTAGAGGAGTAGTCCGTCGGACGGCGGGTCAACTGGGGCGAGGTGATACCGCCACGCGTAGTAGTGCCGCCCGACATTGCCTGCTTCCACCTGCCAGCCCGCCGGATTGCCCGGTGTATAGGTGAGGCAGCGCCGCTCGAAGCACTGTAACAGAACATCCTTGTACGTCCCGGCCACCTTCACGTTCGCCCAGTACGGTTCGGTAATCGGCCGTCCTGTGGCATAGAACGGATTCAGGAAGAGCACATCGCTGACATAGCCGCCATCTTCCCAAACCGTGCCGCTGGAATTCATGAACTCCCAGAAGACGCTCGGGATCGCATGCCTGGTGATGTCGTCATAGCTGGTGATCGTGACCCCACGCGCCGCAAGCGTCGGGTCGTTGGTCACGCGCCCAGCCCGGTCTACCCGTTGGACAACGGCCGAGCCGAGCGGCGTCGCTTCGGCATTGAGCAAGCCGGAGAACGACTCGTACATCGGGCCAGTGGGATCGTCAGGGTCGCCAGCGACGTTGACGCGCGATGGACCGATATACCCGAACGCATCGTTACCGAGCTGGAGTCTGCCAGTAACCATCTCGACCACAAGGAGGCCGTTGGTGACGAACCAGGGTGAGGTCCCATCGCCAGACGGGTCGGTAATCTCCATCCGGCTCTTGTCGAAATACTGGACCTGGCGCATGCCACCGGGCGATTCCATGTACGTTTCCATGCCGGTCGGCGTGAACGCCTCCGGCCCCCACATCCAGGTTCGGCCCGCCACACCAGCGGCAACCGGTCGGTCGGTGCGCTCCCATGTAGCGGTGAAGTGGTACCCCTCCGGCGCATAGGCTGTCGTTGCTAGCGGCAGCATCCCCATGACGAGGCCCACGAGCGCCATCACACGCGCCGGACGTCGTATTCGTTTCGTAAACATCTCATTCCCCCACTCACGGGTTCAAGCGTGTCAACAGTTGGATGCGGTGGTTGTCGCGGTCGGTGACGTACATCGTGTCGCCGGTCGGTGAGAACGCGATGTCGATCGGCGTGGTGAACTGCGTTGGTCCACTCCCGGAGCTGCCCCATGCGGCAAGGAACGTCCCATCGGGGGTGAATGCCTGGACACGGTGGTTCAGCGCGTCGGCGACATAAACATTGCCGTCCGGCGCGATGGCGATGTCGGCCGGCGTGTTGAACTGGCCCGGCCCGGAACCGAACTCACCCCAGGTCCCTGCGAAGTTCCCCTGCTGGTCAAAGCGCTGGACGCGATGGTTGCCCTGGTCAACGACATACACGTCGTTCCCACTGACCGCAACGCCGGTGGGACGGTCAAACGCGCCGAGCAGCGTCCCATGCCCACCCCACGCAGTGATGAAGTTCCCCTGACTGTCGAACATCTGGATGCGGTGGTTCCCGGAATCGGCGACATAGATGTTGCCTGCCCCATCGGCCGCGACACTGAGCGGCCCGTCAAACTGCCCAGGTCCCGTCCCGGCCGTCCCCCAGTGGCGGACATACTCGCCCCACTGGCTGTACTCGATGATGCGGTTGTTGAAGGTATCAGCGACCCAGAGCGCGCCGGTTGAATTGGCCGTCACGTCGGCGGGGAACAGTAGGACCGGCTCGCCCACCGGCACGGTTGTACCGGCGCCCCAGTCGGTCCAGAAGCTCCCATTTGGAGCGACCCCCTGGATGCGCGACAGGCCGGTATCGGCAACCAGCAGGTAGGGGAGGGCTGGAGAGTAGACAATTCCGCCTGGGAAGAAGTATCTACCGCGCCGGTTGTCGCGCAGCGTCTCATAGGCCACGCCGCTTAGCGACAAGCGCTGCACCCGGCTGTTGCCGGTGTCGGCGATCCAGACCGTATCGGCAATGGTGGCCTGGACAAGGGCCATCGGCTGGTTGAACCTCCCGAGCGTGTCTCCAACCCCGCCGAACAGCATCCCCGACGACCCGACGACCGGCGCGACCCAAACCGCCCCGCCAGCCGAGTCAAGCACATACACCTCGCCGGTCGTCGCATGCACCATCACGTCGGTAATGGACTGGGCGCCCGGCACAAGGAATGCCGGCGCAAGGTGCGTGCCGCTGGTGTTGAACGGTTCGAGCTGCACGTCCCCCGCATCGGCGACCCAGACAGTGCTGCGACTCTCGTCCCAGGTGATCCCAAGCGGGTCGTGCAGGACGTTCGTATCGCCAACCACACCGATGCCAGCGCCGGTGAGCGGCAGGCCGAGGAGCTGGTCCCGGCCGGAATCGGAGATCCAGATGAACCCGCCACCAACCGCGACATCCTCCGGCGTGCCAATCTGATGGAGAACCGGCCCACCGGCATCGACCGTATCAGCGCTCCAGAGCCAGTTCCCAGCGCTGTCGAACGCCTGGATACGGTGGTTACCCCGGTCGGCGACGTAGACCTTCCCCTGCGAATCCACCGCGATGCCACCGGGAGATGCGAACTGCCCATCGAGCGCGCCGGGCTGCCCCCATTGGGTGAGGAACACGCCGTGCGGGTCGTACTTCTGGATGCGGTTGTTGCCGGTGTCGGAGACATAGATATTGCCCTGGCTGTCCTGGGCAATCCCATGCGGCGCGTTCATCAGCGTCGCTGGGTCCCACGGCCCACCCAGCGAACCACTGAACGTGTAGGCGGGAACGACCGGCGCCGTTTCAACGTAGCGCCAGTAGTGGTAGTGCTGGCCGACATTACCCGCCTCCACCTGCCAGCCCGGCGGGTTGCCAGGGGTATAGGTCAGGCAGCGGCGCTCGAAGCACTGCAACAGCACGTCCCTATACACGCCGCCGACCTTGACGTTCGCCCAGTACGCTTCGGTAACCGGATACCCCGTGGCATAGAAGGGGTCCACAAAGAGCGGAGCCGTGACATACTGCCCGCCCTCGTACACAAGGCCGGACGAGTTCATGAACGCCCAGAACGGCGACGCAACCTGATGGTCGATCCACGGCACGATGACGCGGTGGGCCGCGCGCACGTCGTAGACGGCCAGTGTCGGGTCATGGGTCAGACTGCCGTCGCGGGCGATGCGCCAGGTGATCAGTTCACCATCCGCCAGCGGCGCTGCGTCGCGGACCATCGCCATGGTGTGGTAGCCGGGCCCGGTCGGGTCGTCCGCGTCCCCGGCCACGTTCGCCTGGGACGGCAGACGTTGTTGAAACGCGGCATCGCCCACCTGCATCTCGCCGGTCATCAGTTCAACAACCAGAAGCCCGTTGGTGACATACCAGAGGCCGTCGTCTGGAGCATCCGGATGGGTGATCTCCATCCTGCTCTTGTCGAAGTACTGCACGGTGCGCGAGCCGTTCGGCCCCTCGGCATATGGCTCGGTGAGCGGGCCAGTGAACGCATCCGGCCCCCACATCCAGGTACGGCTCACGACAAGGTCGGCGACCGGCTTGTCAGTGCGCGCCCAGGTGCGCTGGAACGCATCGTTGGCCGGGGGTGCTGCCGCCGCGCGCGTGAATGCCGCGAGCAACAGCACGCTTGCAACCAGTGCAACACGACGACCCATCCTTCTGTGCTGGTGCATCGCGCCCTCCTGCTATGGCTTATGTGCCGGGCCAGCCGTACACAGCCAGCGTGCGGTCAAGGAAGTAGACGAGGTCATTGCTGGTGTAGTGGACCACGACGGTGTGCTGCCCTGCGCCAACCTGCGCCCCAAAGGTGAATGCCGTTGTTGTCGGGGATTCGCCGACCTCGACGACGGCGAGTTGCGCGTCGCTGGGGCTGGCGGGAACGCCATCGACGAGTACCGAGACCCAGAGGCTCCCATTGTAGGGAGTCGCATCCATGCTCACGGTGATCGCCAGCACGCTGTTGCTTGGGGTCTGCACGGTCAGAGAAAGCCCTTGGACCGGCGCCCAAACCATGAGGGCGCTCTCAAGGATGGCATCGGTGGCCTGTACGCTCCCCAGCATGCCGCTGCCCGGCTCCGGCGGTGCGATGACGGCCACAACGCTGCGATCGATCAGCGTTGCCACGGCATTCGGGGCAGCGCGCCACTGGACCTCGACATGGTGCTGTCCAGCAGTCACCGTCCCGGTGAACGTGAACGTGCAGGGGACGATCCGACCCCCGCGGAACATGAAGACATCGCCATCACCCAACGCGACGCCATCCACCAAGACCCGCGCGTGGATCCAGCCATCCCCAGCGACCCAGCCGGTCGCACTGACCGTCACGGCGATGTCTCGTGCAGTTGTCGCCACAAAGTCGAGTGTGAGGTCGGGGTCGGTGGCCCAGTCCTGTGGGCTGTAGCTGAGCAGCGCCTGGCTGGCAGTCGTCCCGATCACCCGCCCCGCCAAGCCATCCGGCGCCGACGCAACAACGGACAGCGACCTGTCACCCATTCGGATCGTGCCGCTAGGCCAAACGCTCCACTCGAGGGTGACGGTGTGTGCCCCTTCCTGCACGTCGTTTGCGACGAAGGTGTAGGAACGCACTCCACCGTCGAAGATCTGCCCGAAGTTGATGCCATACACGCTCAGAGGCTGGCCGTCGACGAGTGCGCGGACGTTGGCGATGGCCCCACTGGTGACCTCGGCACTGAAGGTGATCGCCAGGTCGCTATCAATCGGAGGTTCGATCGCCAGGCTCATGCCGGGTATCTGCTCCCAGGTGGTCGAGGTGGTCGATACATCCGGGCCACTCGGCGGGGTGGTGAACCAAACAGTCGGGACCGGCGATAGCGGGATCTGGACGTAGCGCCAGTAGTAGTAATGCTGGCCGACGTTGCCCGCCTCCACCCGCCAACCCGGCGGGTTGCCGGGGGTGTAGGTCAGGCAGCGCCGCTCGAAGCATTGCAACAGCACATCGGTGTAGACCCCTGCCACTTTGACGGTGGCCCAATAAGCCTCGGTGATGGGATAGCCGGTGGCATAGAAGGGGTTGATGAACAGCGGCTCGGTTGCGTAGACGCTGCCGTTATAGACCAGGCCCGTGGAGTTCATGAAGTCCCAGAACGGGCTGGCGACCTGATGGTCGATCCCCGGCACAACGACATGGTAGGCCGAACGCACGTTTTGGGCGGCCAGCGCCGGGTCATCCCAGATCACTCCTGCCCTGCTGACACGCTGAATGATGAGCGCACCATCGCCGCGCGCCTGCTGACCACGCAGCCCCGCTACCGTCAGGTAGGTCGGGCCGGTCGGGTCGTCGGCATCCCCCGCAACGTTGACAGCCGCAGGCTGGTGCTGCTCGAACGTGTTGTCGCCGAGCTGCAACCGGCCGGTGACGAGCTCGACGACGAGCAGTCCGTTGGTCACGTACCAAATGCTGCTGGGATCACCATTCGGGTGGGTGATCTCCATACGGCTCTTGTCGAAATACTGGACCGTTCGGGCGTTGCCCGGCGATTCGAGGTACTGCTCTTGCATCTCCGCGGTATTGGCCTGCGGACCCCACATCCAGGTACGGGCAACTAACCCGGCGGAAACCGGCTCATCGGTCCGCGCCCAAGTGCCGTAGAAGAACGCACTGGTGATCGGGGCCGCGTTGGCCGGCGTGACCCCGCCCACGATCGACAGCAGCGCGACGACGACGGCGAGCGCCCGGTGGGCGATGGCCCTTGAACTGATAGCCATGCGTTCTTCCTCTCACCTGCCCGCGCGGACACGCTCATCGCAAACTCAGTCGGGCAACCAAAGGATGGCGTGCCAGTGGCGGCTGCTGTGTCCGGCGCGCACGACTGGCACAAACCACGAGGACAACCGCCTGAAGCGAGGTGCAGTCATTCGATGAGGACTGTCCGTATCGATTCATCCGAGCATCCCCAACATGCCAATGCTCGCGAAGCGAGGGGCATCCGTACCGATCTCATTCTGGTTGCTTGGGCGAATCGAAGGCGTGGAGGATTCCGCTAGGTCCGTGTCAATTCCGCGACACGCCATAGGCCATGACCGGGCCAAACGCACGACTACGCCAGTGTGTGGCACAGTTCGCGACGAAACCGGGATTGCGGTTGCCGGCAAGTTGGCGCGGGGCGCACCTGGACGCGAGGCACTGCGGAACCTTGTAGGAGGTGGTCGTCCCTGTGCCGGAAGTCATCTCGCTCGATGAGCCGGCATCCCCGGGGGTGTGCTGAGGTACCACCGACCATCGTGACGGCACGTCACCGTGGTGGGTTACTCCTCGCGGTGGGTACGCCTCCGACCCGTAAGAGCGTCGGAGCGCGACGCACAACCAACGCCATACCGGCCCCGGTTCACCCGCGCCGCAATTGACCGCACCGGCAGACTCAACCAGCGCGACGCAACGGCGTTGGCGACTGTGCCGCGAGGATCTCGACGATACCTTCGTGGTGGGCAGTTCCCCAGGCAGCGAGGTGCTCCAGGATCGGACCGAGCGTCCGGCCGAACTCGCTGAGGCTGTATTCGACATGTGGCGGCACGACTGGGTAGACCGTGCGGGTAACCAAACCGTCTGCTTCGAGGTCGCGCAACTGCTGGGTGAGCATCTTTGGGGTGATCTCCGGCAGTTGGCGGCGCAGTGCAGAAAAACGCACCGTCCCCTGCTGGTGCAGCTTCCAGAGAATGCGCGGCTTCCACTTTCCGCTGATCAGCTCGAGGCTCGTTTCGACAGGACAGCTATGGATCCGCTCGTTGGCGTGCATCGTCCCTCCTGACAGTATCCCTGGAGATACTATATACCCGAAAAGTGCGTTCTTGACCGGATGATAGTGCCTCCCTACTGTGTCGGCAGGAGCAACGACCCACGCGCGGGTCGCTCAGACGACGCGGAGGATGCGAACAATGGCCGCATCGATCGATGTGCTCAACCCCGACCGCCCCAAGCGGGTGCTGATGATCGTCGCTAACCCGGCAATCTCGCCGACAACTGGCTGGCCGGTCGGCTTCTGGGCAGCTGAGCTGACCCACCCCTGGTACGAGTTCACCGAACATGGCTACCAGGTCGACATCGCCAGCCCGCGGGGCGGCGCGGTCGCCCTCGATGCATGGAGTGACCCACGTGACGCCAGCGGCTATTCAGCGCACGACCTGATCAGCATGGGCTTCCTCAGCACACCCGCACTCGCCGCGCAACTGGAGGACACCCCAGCCATCGAGGACGTAGACCTCGCCGCCTACGACGCCATCTTCCTCTGCGGCGGGCAGGCGCCGATGGTCAACATGGTCAACGACGAACGCCTGCACCAGCTGATTGTCGCAGCCTACGAGGCAGGGAAGGTCGTCGCCGTCGTCTGTCACGGCACGGCGGTGTTGCTCAAGACACGCCTCTCGTCTGGGGAGTTGCTCGTCGCAGGCAAGACATGGACAGGCTTCGCAAACTCGGAAGAAGCGTTCGCCGACGCATTCGTCGGCACGCGCATCCAGCCATTCTGGATCGAGGACGAAGCCCGCAAGCTGCCGGACACCAACTTCATCGTCGCCGGGCGCTTCAAGCCGTTCGCCGTGCGCGACGGGCGACTGATTACCGGACAGCAGCAGTACTCCGGCGCGGCGGCCGCGCGCCTGGTCATCGAGGCGCTAGGCGTCTAGGCTGCAAGGAGCCAGAGTGATCGTCAAGCGCGAGTTCGATCCACGCCGTGTCGTCCCGTACGTCCAGCGTGAGCTGGCCATCGCAGCTGGCGCGTCGCTGGTTGCGCTCGCACTCGTTGAGTGGGCCGGCATCAGCGAAGCGGCGCTGCCGTTTGGGCTGGCGCCGGTCCTCGGCACGGCGCTGGCGATCTTTCTGGCCTTCCGCAACAACGCGTCGGCAGCACGCTGGAACGAGGGCGCGGCCCTCTGGGCCGGAATCAGCAGCTATAGCCGCGTCTTCGCGCGCCTCATCGTTACATTCACCGCGTCCCACCGGCACACACCGCAGTTCGACGCAGTTCGCGCCGAGGGCTTCCAGCAGGAGATGGTGCGCCGTCAGATCGCTTGGGTCCACATGTTGCGCCTGCAGCTGCGCGGTCAAGACACCGCTGCTGGAGACGCCGCCGGTTACTTGCCGCCGCACGACCGCGCCGAAGCGCAACGGCGGCACAACCCAGCCGCCTGGCTGCTCCAGCGACAGGGGCAGCGCATCTACGATGCAATGGCCGATGGCACACTCCAGGGGTTCGACAGCTTTCAACTGGAGGGCTGCCTATTGCAACTCTCAGTGCTCCAGGGCAACTGTGAGCGGCTGAAGATGATCCCGGCGTTGCGCCAGTACGGCTACTTCACCCGCATCTTCAGCCAACTCTTCATCGTGCTGCTGCCATTCTGCCTGATCGGAGCACTGGCCCCAGGAAGCCAGCGCTGGCTGGTCGTACCGCTCACAATGCTGGTGGCATTTGTGTTCGCCATCATCGAACGTGTCGGGGCAGTCAACGAAGACCCGTTCGAAAACCGTATCCAGGACGTGCCGCTCACCGCCTACTCCCGCGCGATCGAACGCGACCTGCTGGCGACCCTCGGCGAGCGGGACCTGCCACCAGCGCATACACCAACTGCGGATGGGTACCTCGCCTGACGGCTGGTTGAGTCGCCCGATGAGCTGCAAATGCTGCATCACCGTACAGCACCTCGTCGTGCCCTCAAACACGCCGTCCGACGGAGTACCCGTAGCGCATGCACGGGGACGAGACGACGACCGATGCCTTTGTTCTCACGGCGGAATCCCCGTGGCGCACCTGCTTCTTTGAAATCCCTTGCCGAGCGACCATCGCCTCAACTTTCATGTCGGCGTGCGTATCCATCTCGGCGGGCGATCGAATGGGTATTCCCACTTACATGCTCGCACCGCCAGTGCCGCCAGAGCCGCCGCCCGTGT